>NZ_JBHUSB010000003.1:146851-254944 GCF_042673905.1 Arthrobacter sp. NPDC057009 | reverse complement strand
CTGATCGAGATCCCCCCGACATCCTCACCATTATATTTTGGCTCTTGCCAGCTCCACAAATACGTGAGTATTGTGCGGCCAGCCGGACTTCCGGCCGCATCGGGCAGCGCCCGGCAGGCGCTGCCGTCAGGGGCCATGACCTCCACTGGCGTGGCCCCGTAACCAGGCGCCCGGCGACCCGCCGGTACCGCTGCGGGAACCCGTGACGCCCTGCTTCCATTCAAGGTTTCCATACAAGGGAGTACCTGATGTTAGGCACCAGTTGCCGCCTCGCCGCCGCCGTTCTCACCGCCGGTCTCATGGCCGTCGCCGCCCCCGCCCACGCAACTCCCGGCACGCTGGAGGCAGGTCCCGGGGTCCTCGTGGCGGATGGCGCCGCAGTGGATATCCCCGTGACCTTCACGTGCGACACGGACCCCGGCCTGATCATGGCCGTCCCCCTGGTCCAGCTCAGCCAACGGGTCAGCGACGGGCGCATCGCCTCCGGCATCGGAAGTGACCAGATCAGCTGCACCAAACAGTCCCAAACCGTCACCCTGCGCGTGGTTCCAACCGTGATGGCATTCGACGAAGGGACGGCCGCAGCCACGCTCCTTTTGCAGAGCTGCACCGTGCAATTCCAGTGTTCCACTGTCATAGTGCACACGGAGCTAACGCTCACCAAGCCCGCCGGCACCGGACTCCCACCGCAGCAATAAGGTCTAGCAGCCGGCCGTAGTGGCCAGTACATCCTGTTCGGCCAGTTCCAGTTGACGGACAATGCCGTCCACCAGCGACGCCGGGTCGCCGAGGATATCCACGGAAATGTGGGCTTCATCCTGGCCCAGCGGCTCCAGCGTTGCAAGCTGCGAGGCAAGGAGGCTGCTGGGCATATACTCGTGCGCCCTGCCGCTGATCCGGCCTGCAATGGTGGCTTCCGCGCCGGAAAGGTGGATGAACACGAGCTCCGGTGCGCGGCTGCGGAGCAGGTCCCGGTAGCTCCGCTTGAGTGCCGAGCAGGCGATGATGCGCGTGCCTGCTCCGTCACCGGGCGTTGCCAGCGCGGTCCCGATTTCCGCGAGCCAGGGTGCCCTGTCCTCGTCGTTCAGCGCCGTGCCGCTGGCCATCTTGGCCTTGTTGGCCGGCGGATGGAAGTCGTCACCGTCAAAGAAGGGAACGCCCAGACGCTCGCCCAGCAGCGCGCCGATGGTCGACTTGCCGCAGCCGGAGACGCCCATGACAACCAGGGGCGGCAGGTTCGTGATCATGATGTTGCTCCGAAGTTGAGGAGGACTTTGCCGGATTGGGCGGAGTTGCGGGCGGTGTCGAAGGCTTGGAGGGCGTCGGTGACGGGGTAGTCGTGGGTGATGACCGGTCCGATGTGCAGGGTGCCGTCGGCGAGGGCGGTGATGACCTCGTCGATCTCGTCGTTGAACCGGAACGAGCCCTTCAGGTCCAGTTCGCGGGTGATGGCCAGGGAGATCAGGACCGGCTGGGGGCCGGTGGGCAGCAGCCCGACCATGACCACGGTCCCGCCCCGGCCCGCGCCGGTGATGGCGGAGGCCAGGCCATGGTGGTTCCCGGAGGATTCGATCACGACGTCGGCCTGCACCGCGGCGATCGCGTCTGTATCGCCGGCGTGCAGGACCTCGTCCGCGCCCACGGCCGTGGCAATCTCCAACGGCTTTTCGTGCATGTCGACCGCGACGATCCGGGCCGCGCCGGCGCGTTTGAGCACCGCGACCGTCAGCGCCCCGATCGGGCCACTGCCGATCACGAGGGCGGTTTTGCCGGTGACGTCCCCGGCCCGGGACACCGCATGCCACGCCACACTGGCCGGTTCGATCAGCGCCGCGGTCCGCAGATCCAGGGTTTCGGGCAGGGCGCGGAGCATCCGGACCGGCAGGTTCACGTACCGGCTGAACGCCCCGTCCGTGTGCGGGAACCGCGCCGCCGAGCCCAGGTACGTGCACCCCGGCGACAGGTTCGGCCGCTCCACCGGGTACTTCACCGTCCCGTCCCCCGGGCCCGGGGTCGCAGGGTGCACCGCCACCGGCGTCCCCGCCGCCGGGCCGGTCCCGTCCGCCGCGGCCCGGACGACCCGGCCACTGATCTCATGCCCCAGCACCAGGGGCGCCTTCAGGATCGATTCCCCGGCCGCGCCGTGCAGCCAGTAATGCAGGTCCGACCCGCAAATCCCCCCGTACAGAACCTCCACCACCGCCTCACCCGGCCCCGGCGCTGCGACCGGGAGGTCATCGATCCGCAAATCCCCCTTCCCATGCGCCACCACCGCCGGACCCGAGACCGGCAGCGCCGGTTCCACTGCTGCTGCTGTTTCTGCTGTGCTGTGTGTTGTTGTACCGTTCGCCGTTGTCATCAGACCACCACCGTCATTCCGCCGTCGATAAAGATCGTCTGCCCGTTCACGAAATCAGACCCGGACGAGGCCAGCCACACCGCCGGGCCGGCCAGGTCCTGCACCGTGCCCCACCGCGCAGCCGGGGTCCGGCCCAGAATCCAGGCGTTGAACTGCTCATCGTCCACCAGGTTCTGCGTCATCTCCGTATGGATATACCCCGGCGCGATCGCGTTGATCTGCAACCCCGACCCCGCCCACTCCGCGGTCATCGCCCGGGTCAGGTTCCGCAGCCCGCCCTTCGCCGCCACATACGGGGCGATCGTGGGCCGGGCCAGATCCGTCTGCACCGAACAGATATTGATGATCTTCCCGTGCCCCCGGCCAACCATGTGCCGGGCCGCGGCCCGGCCCACCAGGAACGCGCTGGTCAGATCCGTCGACAGCACCCGCTCCCAGTCCGCCACGTCCAGCTCCAGCATCGGCACCCGGTGCTGGATCCCGGCATTGTTCACCAGGACCTCCAACGCGCCCACGTGCTCCTCGACCCACGCCACCCCCGCCTGGGCTGCGGCGTCGTCCGTGACATCAAACGCCACACTGTGCACCCGCCCCGGTGCATAATCCGCAGCCATCGCGGCCTCGGCAGCCTTCAACCGCTCCGGATTCACCCCGTTCAACACCACCGTCGCGCCCGCGTCAGCCAACCCCCGCGCCAGGGCGTTACCAATCCCCCGGCTCGAACCCGTCACCAAAGCAACCCGCCCGGTCAAATCAAAAAGTGAAGTCATGAAAAAGAGCAGCTCCTTCGCCGCGGTCTGCGCTGTGTGCGCAATGGTTGTTCGTTGTCGTAGGGCCCGGCAGGCCGCGGCTTTCGCGCGAACGGACACTTGTGGCCCCAATTGCGGCCCTGTGCGGGGCCACAAGTGTACGTTCGCGCTTGATTGGAGAGTGGTCCTTGAAAGGCGCTTGTCCTAGAAGGGACCGCGCTGTACGAGGTTGGCCGGGGCCTGCCCTGCGGCAAGTGCTTCGAGCTGCTTGCGCAGGAGCTTCAGGATCCGCGGCTCGAAGGCTGACGCGTTGCCGCCCACGTGCGGCGTGATCAGGGCATTGGGCGCGGACCACAGCGCGTGGTCCTGCGGCAGCGGTTCGGGATCGACGACGTCGAGCGCGCAGTTCAGGCGGCCGGACAGGACTTCCTTGGTCAGCGCGTCGGTGTCCACCACCGGGCCGCGGCCCACATTCACCACCAGCGCGCCGTCCGGCAGGGCCGCGAGGACCTCTTCGCCGATCAGCTGGTTCGTCTGCTCGTTCAGCGGCAGCACCGAGACGAGGATGTCGTGCGTGGCCGCCAGGGCAGGCAACTCGCTGGAGGCGTGGACCTCTCCGTGCTCATCAGTGCGCGCAGAACTTCCCACCCGGGTAACCGTGACCTCGAAGGGCTCCAGGCGGCGGGCGATCTCGTGCCCGATCCCACCCACGCCCAGCAGCAGCACGCGCCGGTCGGCCAGGGACTGGCGGCGCTCCGGCCGCCACAGGCCGTGCTGCTGGTCGCGGACGGCCTGGTCGATGCCGCGCAGTTTGGCCAGCATCAGGCCCACCGCGAGTTCCGCCGTCGCTGCCGCATGGACACCGGAGGCGCTGGCCACGCCGGCGGCCGGACCGGCCGCCTCGATGACACCGTCGAATCCGGTGGACTGCGTCTGGACGTACTTCAGGTTTTCAGCCTTGGCGAGGGATCCCAGAACCGCACCGGCGTTGATGTAGGGGAGGATGACGCCGTCGATCTCGCCCAGCGTCCCGCCGTCGGGATCCGACTTCAGGTCCCACACCACTGCCTTGAGCCCTTCGGGAAGGGGTGAGAGATCGGCGAGCAGCTGGGAGTCGGGGAAGCTGACGGTGCGGACTGTTTGCATCGGAAAACCTATCGATTCTGGGGAGCAGTGGGAAACGGGGTGGGGCCGGTCTGTCCGGCCCCACCCGGTGGGAGCTTTAGGCCGGGCGCCGGTCGAACGTGAGCCCGCCGGGAACCTGGAAGGTGGGCATGAGTTCCAGCATGCCCACGTTCACGTGGCGGGGCGTTTCGATGGCGTAGTCCATGGCGTTGACAATATCGTCCGTGGTCAGGGACTCGTAGCCTTCGTAATACGTCTTCCACGCCTCTTCCATGGCCTCGGGCGTGCCGCCCATGTTGCGGCCGAAGATCTCGGTTTCGACGCGTCCGGGGCAGATCTCGGTGACGCGGATGCGCTTGCCGACGGTGTCGTTGCGCAGCTGCCGCGAGATCTGGTGCACAGCTGCCTTGGTGGCGTGGTACACCGTGTGCCCGTAGAAGTTGTACAGGCCGGCGATGGAGCTGATGTTGATGACGTGGCCGCGGTCGCGCTCCACCATCCCCGGCAGGACCAGCCGGGTCAGCTGGAGCAGGCCGCGGAGGTTGACGTCCACAAGTTCGTCGATATCGCTCTCCGAGGAGTCCAGGATGTTGCCCGGCCGGGAAACGCCGGCGCAGTTCACCAGCACATCGACTTCCAGATTCCCGACGGCGGCCGTCAGGGCTGCGGTGTCGGTCAGGTCGACGACGTGGGGAATGGCGCCGGTCTTGTCGGCCAGGTCGTTCAGTCGCTCCTCGTTGCGGGCCACGGCGTGGACGGTGAGTCCCCGCTTGGCGAGGCGCTCGGCGATCGCGGCACCCATGCCTGTTGAGGCGCCGGTGACGAGGGCGGTTGAGTAGTCGGAAAACGGCATTTAAGTCTCCTGGTTATTGCAGTGGTAGTGGTTAGGCGTCGCGCAGCGGCAGGTGCGCCCGGTCCTTGACGGTGCTGACGGCCGCCAGCGTGCCCAGCGCCGTGATGACGGCGTAGAAGGCGGGCATGTAGATGTTGCCGGTGGAGGAGATCAGCCAGGTCATCAGCAGCGGGGCGGTTCCGCCGAAGAGCGCCGAGGAAATGTTGTAGCCCAGGCCGTAGGCCGAGTAGCGGACCCGGGTGGGGAACAGTTCCACGATCAGGATGTGAATCACGGCGGTGTGTCCGGCGAAGACAACGGCCATGAGGCAGGCACCCAGGATGGCCAGGGCCATCTCGCCGGTGGCGATGAGCGCGTAGGCCGGGATGCCGAGGATGGCCATGGCGATTGCCGATCCGGCAATGACCTTTTTGCGGCCGATGCGGTCGGAGAGGGCACCCATGAACGGGATGGCGATGCAGATGACAACCAGGCTGCAGGCGGTGACCAGCAGGGCCTCGCCGATGGTGAAGTTAAGCTGCTTGCCCTTGAGGAACGTCGGCATGTAGGAGAACAGGACGTAGTAGCCGGAGCCGTTCATGAGCGGGATGAACAGTGCCAGCAGCATGGCGCGGCGGTGTTCGGCGGAAGCGAAAGCTTCCTTCAGCGGGTTCTTGGACAGGCCGCCCTCTTCCTTCAGACGTTCAAAGTTCGGGGTGTCGCTGATGGCCTTGCGGATGTACCAGCCGATGACGCCCATGGGGATGGCAACCAGGAACGGAATGCGCCATGCGAACGAGCCGAACCCGCCGCCGTCGATCGCTGCCTGGGTGAGCCACGGGGACATGGCGTAGGCAACCAAGGTGCCGGTGAGCAGTGCTGCGAACGAAGCGATCTGGGCGTAGGAGGTGATGATGCCGCGCTTGCCTTCAGGGGCGTGCTCGGCGAGGAAGGTCATGGCGCCGGCGGCTTCGCCGCCAACGGAGAAGCCCTGGAGCAGGCGCAGCGTCACCAGCAGCACCGGCGCTGCGATGCCGATTGCCGCGTAGTCGGGCAGGAGCCCGATGCCGGCGGTGGCCACGCTGATCAGGAGGATGACAAAGACCAGGAGTTTTTGCCGTCCGATCTTGTCTCCCAGGATGCCGCAGACCACTGCGCCGAGCGGGCGGACGAAGAAGGACACGGCGTAGCCGGCGAAGACGAACAGCAGGGCGTTGTCCGGATTGCCGGGTGCCAGGAACACGAGGGCCAGGGTGCCGGCCATAAAGGCAAAGATGCCGTTGTCGTAAAGCTCCACGAAGATGCCGACGCAGCCGGCGGTCACTACCTTGCGGGTCTGCCTCGCATCGAGGCGATCGTGCTGCGGAGCGGCCGCACGCGTTGGTGTAGACATTTTCATTCCTAACTTGGACTTAGTTCGAGGGGAGGTCATCGGTGATCCTTAGCTGCCGGCTGCCGGTGCGAGTTCCGGCCAGCCGGGCTCTTTGCCGATGCCTAGGAGGGCGAAGACTGTACTGACTCGGGAACGGAGGTTCTCCAGTTCCCGCAATGCCGCCCGGTGCTTTGCCGTAGCTTCGGGGACGGTGGTCTTGCGGAAGGTGATGGTGTGTCCCGGCCGGACCTGGGCAAGGGTGTCCAGGGAACGGCTGGTGACGACTGCCAGGACGGGATAGCCGGCGGTGACGCCGCGTCCGCGGTGCAGCACCAGCAGTTCTTCCCTGGACGGAACCTCGATGGCTCCCACCGGAACGCCGCGGGACAGCACTTCTGCTGACGTCTGGCGTTCGGGAAGGGCACCGCCGAGGCGCAGCCCGATGTGGTTGCTCCGGGCGCTGACGGTGTATTCGGTGTTGTACAGCAGCTCCGCTGTGTCGCCGAATTCGTCGACGTCCGGACCGTCCGTGACGTCTATGACCACCCTGCTGCTGAACTCGGGCCGGGTCAGCCCCAGCCTGAACAGCGGAAGGTCAAAGTATGGCTGCCGGATGGGTCCGACGCTCCTGGAGGTCTTCAGCTCCATGCCTTCGGAGAGTCGGAGGCCGAAGCCGATGACCGTGTCAGGGGCACAGCTTCCCAGCAGGGCCGGTGCCTCGATCGAGCCGTGGACGGCAAGGTAGGCGCGAAGGCCGCCGGTAATGCGGCGCACCGCAACCGTCTCCCCGGCACGGACAGACACCGGCTCCCACTGCTGGCATTCGCGCCCGTCAACGGTCAGAGTCAGCGGTGCGCCCGTGACCGCGATGAGCAGGTCGCTGGTGGCACGCATCCGGAAGTCGAGGGCGGTAATTTCCAGCAGCGGAGCGTTGTCCGCATTGGCGGCGAGGACGTTCGCCGCGCGCGCCGAGAACTGGTCCAGGGCCCCATTGACGGGAAGTCCAAACCGGGGTCCGCGGAAGCGGCCCAGGTCCGTGACCACCGAATTGCCGGGCTGCTGGATGATCAGTGACCCGCTCATCGTGCTGCCTCCAGCTTCCGGCCCGCGTACTCCGCGAATTCCTCCGGCTGGATCTGGCGGAACGTCAGGCGGTCACCGGGCAGGTAGGGAACCAGCGGCTCGCTGGCGGCATCAAGGACGGTCAGCGGGGTCTGCCCGATGACGCACCAGCCGCCGGGCGCCGCCGCCGGGGCGATCACCGCTTGCCGGCCGGCAACGGAAACAGCACCCGCAGGGACGGACAGCCGGGGATCCTTCAGCCGCGGAACCGGTAGTGGGAAGTCGGGTCCGTCCATCATAGGTGAGCCTGCGGGGGCACCCAGGCAGCGGATCACGTAGGACTTGGCCGTGTGGAGTGCGATGACCTCCTCCACGGAGAGCTGTTCGTGCTCGGCAACCCGTTCCAGGTCCGGACCGTACTCGCCCCCATAAACCACGGGGACGCTGAATTCGCGGGGTGTACGGGCCGGTGCACCGGTGTGCTCGAGCTGGCGCAGGCCGAGGAGGACAAATGCCCGGACCTGGCGCGCCGAGGTGACCCCCGGGTCAAATTCCACGAGCAGCGAGTCGTAGGTGGGCACTGCGCCGTGTACGCCGTCGGCCTCTGCTGTCTCAAACCACTGCGCCAGGGAATGGACAGTGCTCCAGCTGGCCTCCGTGTCAGCGGAGGAGGCGACGACGCGAAGGGCGGAATCCCCCGACTCGAAGATCTCCACCGGAGTTGGATTTGGGGTGGCAGCCATGTCAGGCGACCTTTTCTTTCGCGGCCAGCACCTGGGTCAGCGGGGCGATGGTCACGCCGGCGTTCTCCAGCTCGGCGCGGACCTGGCGGGCCAGCTGCACGGCGCCAGGAGTGTCTCCGTGCAGGAGGACAGTGTCGGCGACAATCGGCAGGTCCGTACCGGCGACGGTTTCAATGAGCCCCTCGCAGACCATCCGCACGGTGCGCTCCACGATTGCAGCCGGATCGTGGATCACGGCGCCCGGGTGGCTGCGGGGCACGAGGGTGCCGTCGGCTTCATAGGCGCGGTCGGCAATGCCGACGATGCCCACGGGAAGCTGCCGTTCAGCGGCAGCGGAGGCCAGTTCTCCGTCCTGCGCTAGGACAATGAGGCCGGGGTTGAGGCGGGCGGCGGCGTCGGCCACCGCTGCTGCGTAATCGGGGCGGGAGGCAACGAGGTTACCCAGGCGGCCGTGCGGTGCGATGTGGGCGACGCTGGTGCCGTGGTACGCGGCAAAGGCAGTCAGGGCACCGAACTGGTACAGGACGTCGTTGCGGACCTCGTCCGCAGTCAGGTCCATGGCGCGCCGGCCAAAGCCCCGCAGGTCCGGAAAGCTCGGGTGCGCCCCGATGCTGACGCCGCGGCGGACACATTCGGCGACCGTGGCATGCATGATGTCGGGGTCACCGGCGTGGAAACCGCAGGCGATGTTGGCACTGGAAACCACCTCAAGCAGGGCTGCGTCGTCGCCCATTGAGTAGGCGCCGAAGCCTTCACCGAGATCTGCGACGAGATCAACTGTGGGTCCCATTATCTGCCTTCCTGGGGGTGGTTAGCTGCCGCTTTCCCGCAGGGGCAAAGGCGCAGCTATCGCTGTTCGTGGGGTGGCCGAACCCACCCGGTACGGGGAATTGTGGTTCGGTTTGCCGGTCTTCCGGCGTCTGTAAAAAGTCTGACACCGGGAAATTGATCACACAAAGACGTAATCGGTGTCACGGGATAGGTGCCGGTTATGACCGGAGCCTTAACGGCGTGCTGCCCGGTCCCGCGTTGCGGGACCGGGCAGCATTGGGGACGGCATCGTCAGCGGAGGGCTTTGCGGAGTCCCATGACGCGCTCGACGACGACCACGACCGCCAGCGATATCAGGATGAGGATGACAGACAGCGCTGCGACGGCGGCGTCTGCCGAGTTCTCTACGTACCTGAGTGCCTGGACGGGCAGGGTGGGCAGTCCGGACTCGGCGACAAAGAGGGAGATAACTGCTTCGTCGAAGGACACGATGAACGCGATGACACCGCCGGCGATGACCCCCGGCTGGATGATGGGCAGCGTCACCCGCCGGAAGACTGTCCATGAGTTGGCACCAAGGATGCGTGCAGCCGCCTCACAGGACGTGTCGGTGGTGGCGAGGCTCATTAGGGTGGTCCGAATGACGAACGGGATCGTGATGGCCACGTGCCCGATGATGATGCCGGCATAAGTGTTGTTCAGTTCCAGCGGGCCAAAGAGCAGAACCATTCCCAGCGCAAGCACGATGCTGGGAATCAGCAGCGGTGAGAGGAAGAAGGACTGCACGGCTGCTTTGGCCTTGAAGTCGAACCTGTCCAGGGCCAGTGCCGCCGGAACGCCCAGCGCCAGGACAATCAGCGTGACCACGACTGCCACGATCAGGCTGACCTTCATGCCTTCCATGAAGGTGCTCTCCTGCGGGAGCATCTCGTACCACTTCAGGGTCAGCCCCTCCGGCGGAAAGGACAGGTACTGGTTGGACGCGAATGAAACAACGCAGACGATCAGCAGCGGTGCCAGCAGGAAGAGGTACAGCAGGAACACCAGCAGCCCGAGAGCCGGCTTGGCAGGGTTGAAGCGCGGTTTGAATACCCGGACGTCGCTCACGGTCAGCCTCCAATCTTCTTGGTGAGCCGCTGGTAGACGGCGATAATCAGTCCGAACAGCACCAGCAGAATGACAGACAGGGCAGCGGCAAACGGCCAATTCAGCAGGCCAGTGGTCTGGTCGTAAATCTCAGTGGCAAGGACCTGCACGCTGCCGCCGCCCAGAAGCCGCGGCGTGATGAACGTGCTGATGGCCAGCACGAAGACCAACAGGAACGCCGTGAGGAGGCCCGGCAGGCAAAGCGGGAGTGTGACCTTGGTGAACACCTTGAACTTGCTGGCTCCCAGCGAGCCGGCCGCTTCCTCGAGCTGAGGGCTGAGCCGGCCGAACCCGGAGATCATGGCAAGGATCGCGTATGGCATGAAGATCTCAACCAGCCCGATGGTCACGCCGGTCATGTTGTTGGTGAGCTTCAGGGGCGTGTCGATGATGCCAAGCCCGTCCAGCGAGGAGTTGATGAGGCCGTTGGTTCCCAGGATCACCATCCAGCCGTAGGTGCGCACCACTGCCGAAGTGAGGAGCGGCGCGATCGCGATGGCTATGAGCAGCCCGCGGAACCTGCTGGTGCTGCGGGCCAGGAAGAGGGCCACCGGGTAGGAGACGAGCACGCACAGGATGCCCACCGTGACGCCCATCTGGAAGGTGTCCAGGGTGACCTGCCAGTAGTACGGGTCGGTCAGCGGCTGGATGTAGGTGTCCAGGGTAAACGTCTCGACAATGACTCCGTCCGGGGCGCCCTGGTTAAAGGACATCCGGACCATGTAGGCCAGCGGGAAGACGAAACTCACGAGGAGGCCGAGAAGGCCAGGCAGGAGCAGGGCCAGATAGGTGCGGCGGTTGCGCCGCTCGGTAGCCTTCTCCAGAAGCCCCTCGTCCTGGGCCGGGCGCTTCTCCGCGGCAGCCGGGGCTTGCAGGAGCGTCATGCTGCCACCCTCTCCCTGCGCGCGGAAGCGGGTGCAGGAAGGAGGTAGGCGTCCTCCGGCGCCCAGGACAGGTACGCGGCGTCCCCGATGCGGGGCAGGTCGCCGCTGGTGGTTGGCATTTGGGCCTGCAGTTGCTTCTCGCCCACCCGGACTGCCACGGCCAGGGCGTCGCCGGTGTAGCTCACCCGCTCGATGGTTCCGCTGAGCGGCGCCTGGCCTGGGGCCGGGTGCAGGGCGACGTTAAGCCGGTGCGGGCGGATAACCAGTTCATGGGAGCCGCCGGCCAGGCCCGCGGAACCTACGGCGCCAAACTGTCCCAGCCCGTCGACGTCGACCCTGTAGTAGCTTTCCCCTGCAAGGTTCGCCGCTCCGGTCTCACTGCCCACCCGGGCAGTGAGGAAGTTTGCCTGGCCGATGAAGTTTGCCACAAAGTGCGTGCGCGGGCGTTCGTAGACTTCCGTGGGGGAACCGAACTGTTCGATTAGTCCCCCGTTCATGACGGCGATCCGGTCACCCATGTCCAGGGCCTCGTCCTGGTCATGGGTGACAAAGAGAGTCGTTGCGCGGGTGCGCTGTTGGATGGACCGGATCTCGGTGCGCATGGTTTCGCGGAGCTTGGCATCGAGGTTGGACAGGGGCTCGTCCAGCAGAAGCAGCGTGGGCTCCACCACCAGGGCGCGGGCCAAGGCGATCCGCTGCTGCTGGCCTCCGGAAAGTTCCTTGGTCTGGCGCTTGCCCAGGTGGCCGAGCTGGACCATGTCCAGCGCGGCTGCCACACGGGCCTTTTGCTCCGCCTTCGGCGTCTGGCGCATCTCCAGTCCGAAGGCGACATTCTGTTCCACATTCATGTGCGGAAACAGGGCGTAGGACTGGAACACCATGCCCATGCCGCGCTTGTTCACCGGCGTGTGGGTGATTTCCTTGCCGTCAACGACGATGGAGCCGGCGGTGGGGTCCATGAGGCCTGCCACCATCCGCAGGGTGGTGGTCTTTCCGCATCCGGACGGACCGAGGAGCGCTACCAGGTGCCCCTCCTCCACTTCCATGTTCAGGCGGTCGACGGCGGGTTCCAGACCTGCTGCATATCTCTTGGTCAGATCTACGATCGACAGTTTTGGTTCAGTCACGGGTTCAGTTCTCCTGAAGGGAAGGGTGGGAGGGGCAACCGGCAGGCGGCTACTTGGTGATGATCTGGCGCTTCCAGGTGTCGGTCCACTTGTCGCGGGCGGAGGACAGGAACTCCACATCCAGCGGGACAATGTTCACGGACCCGTCGGTGGGCACCACTCGGTTCTTCACGTCGGCAGGCAGCGTGGCGTTGCTCACGGACGGGGCATAGAAGAGAGCCTTGGCAAAGGCGGTCTGCGCTTCAGCGGACAGGGCGTAGTCAATGAACGTCTTGGCTGCCGCGGAGTGCGGCGCATCCTTCACCAGATTGACCGTGTTGATCTGGTAGACGGTGCCCTCCTTCGGGAAGGTGACGCCCATCTTCTTGTTGCTCTGGTCGCTGTAGAACTGGCCTCGTGCATTCTGGCCCAGGCCCAGGACCGTCTGGCCCGTGATGACGTTCTGGTATTCATCCGGATTGGGTGCGAAGGTCTGTACGCCCGGGGCCAGCTCCTTGAGGCGGCTCACAGCAGTGTCGATGCCCTTGGTGTAGTCCTCGCCCTCCATCTTGGCGGTGATGGCTGTCAGGGACAGGCCCAGCAGGGACGGCGGGGCATTGACGTTGATTTTGCCGGCGTAGGCCGGATCCCACAGCACCTTCCAGCTCTCCGGGGCCTTGGGGAAGGTGGCCGTGTCGTAAAGGAGGCCGACGGCGTCGAGCATGGCGACCGGCCCGTAACCGTCCTTGTCCCGGAATTTTTCGGGTACGTTCGCGAGGTTCGGGACGCTGGTGGTGTCAACCTTCTCGAAGAGGCCCTGCTTGTTGCCAGTGGTGGACACGGAGTTGTCCATGATGGCGACGTCAGTTGCCGGATTGTTCTTCTGGCCCTGCAGCGCGCTCAGCATTTCCGCCGAAGACCGCTTGGATGCGTAGTTGATCTTGATGTTGGGGTACTTGGCTTTGAAGGGCTCGATGACGGACGCGGTGTACTGGTCCTGCCACACGCCGGAGTAGGCAATGAGGTTCACTTCGCCTGATGTGGCACTGTCGCCGCCGGACGCGCCGGCGCCGCCACCGCAGCCGGAGAGAACCAGGGCCGCAGCGGAGAGTGCTGCCACGGCTGTGATCTTGCCTTTAATGGATGCTCGCATTTGTCATCTCTTTCTCATAAAGAAGAATCCGGGCTTGTGGCGGCGGATCCTGGATGCTCTGACGGTAAGGAGTGGATATTTCTGGAATGTAAAAGAAAGCGCCTAATTCGGTTACACCCATGTCCATGCGAAATGCATCTGACGTCATCGTGAAATTGCATGTCACCGCGGGAGATAGAATGTAAGCAGAAAGAATTAGCGTTCTGGGTTCAACCTAGTGTCTGCGATGCGGGTCACACAAAGACTTGTTGCGTATCCCTCCATAGCATCCGGTTATGACCTTCCTTGGTTCAGGGCGCCACGGCAGAGAGAGGGCGGCTATGGATACGCGCAAACTCGCGTACTTCGTGCAGATCGTGGATTCGGGAAGCATCACCAAGGCGGCAGCGGCACTGCACGTTGCCCAGCCGGCCCTGAGCCAGCAGGTTTCGGCACTGGAGAACGAGCTCAAGCAGCGGCTGCTGATCCGCAGCAAGCAGGGGGTTCAGCCCACTGCTGCCGGGCACACGTTATACCGCCATGCCCAGTCCATCCTGCGGCTTGTCGCGCAGGCCCGGACGGACGTCGCCAAGTCGGGGGCGGCGCCGTCGGGCAGGGTGTCGATTGCCATTGCGCCCTACAGCATGGCGTCCAGCCTAACCCCGCAGATCATCAGCGAAGTGGGCCGCCGGTACCCGGACATTGTCCTTCACGTCACCGAAATCTATGGCGGCGTGCTCAGCGAAGCCATTAAGAATGGACGCCTGGACATGGCCCTCATCTATGAACCTGGCCCGATCCGCGGCGTCCAGTTCACCACGATGATCGTCGAGGACCTGCACCTCGTGGTCAACGGCAACAGGCCCGACGCTGTGCGCGACAACGGCGAGATCGCGCTGGAGGACGTGGCAGGCTTCGGACTCTTCCTTCCCGAGAAAATCCACACCCTCCGGCAAGTGGTGGAAACCGGCTTCGACAGCAAGGGGCTCAAACTGCAACTGGTCGGCGAAGTGGAATCCGTGCCGTCCTTGGCGCGGCTCCTGCGGGCTGATCTGGGTGCCACAATCCTGCCCAAATCCGCGGCAGATGCGCTGTTTCATGAGGAGGACTTCCATGTGCTGCGCATCGTTGAGCCCGCGCTGCAGTGCAAGATTGCGTTGTGCACGCCTGATCACGATCCACTCTCGGAGGCGGCCTCGGCGGTGCTCCTGGTACTGAAGGAAATGCTGCAGGAAATGCTCAGCAGTAAGTATGGCCGCTAGTCCATAGGTTTGGCTTATTAGGGCACTCAGCATTTGTCTTAGTAAGGACGTGCCCGGGATTCTACTATTGGTGGCGTGCCGAGAAATTGCGGCAAGACATTTTTGTGACCAGTAAACCGGAGCCCGCCATGAAAAAAATCAGCAGTAAGAGAACCTCTGACGCGCACCTGGGTCTAATGGCCAAAACAGGATCCCATTGCCCGGCTAATGGGTTCTGGCGGCCTGAGGACCGTTCCGCGGATCCGGTCTTCGTTTTCGAGGGCAGCATCATGCCCGTCAGCAGCGGCGGTTCGACGGTCTGGTACCTCGAAGAAAGTGTCGTCGGTCCACTGACGTACCCGGTTCCCGACCGCGGCTGATCCCGCGGTCCCCTTTCTGGCATGAAACCCGTACGACGGCGGTGCTACCGGGGCTTGGGTTTTCTGCCCGGCCTTTCCTGGGGCCCGGTTCAAAAAATTTTTTAGATCCGTCTCCATCTGGGTCCTAACGGCCCCTTTAATGTCAGTCCCCCCGGGCAGACTGTGTGCATGGAGGTTCCCGGGAATTCAGCACTGACAGGAGTGGCGCCGCGCGGCGGCGACCTGCATGCTGCCGCTGTTCCCGGCGGCCTTGTTCCGGACGCAGTCTTTCCGAGTGACCCGGTTGGCGACGGGTGGTTCACTGGCGAGTTTTTCCCGTTTGATGAGTTTGCGGACGGCGGGTTGCTGTATGACGATGACTCCAGGTTCGTGGATGCCGAGGATTTTTTCCCGGAGGACCCTTTCCTCGACACCCTGCTTGATGACGACAACCTCCCGGAGGACCCTTTCCCCGAGGCCCTGTTTTACGACTCCGTGTTCACCGGGACCGCCGCCTCCGGCGCTGCCGGGCCCCGGCCGGCTGCCGGGGAGCGGATAGCGGCGGCCCCTGTCCTTCTAGAGGCCGATCTCACCGCCGACGGTCCCGGGCTGCTCGACCAGAACCGGGCGCTGGAGAAGGTCAAGTGCATGATTGCCGGGCAACAGGCGAGGCTTGCCGTCGAGTTCGAAGCCAGACAGCGGCAGGAACAAGCCGAACATGGCGCCGCGACCGCCCAGGCCCAGGCCAGCGGCAGCGCGCTGTCGGCTGAGGACCTGGGCAAGAAACGCCCCAAAGAACACAACCTGGGCGTGGCTGAGCAGATTGCCCTTGCCCGGGGCGAGTCCCCGCACCGCGGTGGCCGGCTGCTCGGGATGGCCAAGGCCCTCGTCATCGAAATGCCCCACACCCTCGCAGCCCTGGACACCGGCCAGCTCAACGAAGAGCGCGCGATGTACTTCGTGAAGGAAACAGCCGTCCTGACCGTCGAAAACCGGGCCGCCGTCGATGAGGAACTCGCCGCCGACACCGGAACCTTCAACGGGGTCGGGACCCGCGGCATCATCGCCACCCTGAAAGCAGCCGCCACCCGCCGGGACCCGCGTTCGGTCACCCAGCGGGCCAGCCACGCCGCATCCGAGCGGAGCGTGAGCCTGCGCCCCGCACCGGACTGCATGACCTACCTGACAGCCCTGTTGCCCGCCCACGAGGGCGTCGCCGCATACGCCGCCCTCACCCGGCAAGCCGATGCCCTCCGCTCCGCAGGGGACCCGCGCTCACTCGATCAGATCAAGGCCGACACTCTGGTTGAGTGGACCACCGGCACCCCCGGCGGAATCAGCGGCATAGACGTTAACCTCGTCATGACCGACCGCACCCTCCTTCAGGCCGACAGCGAACCCGCAAGGCTGGCCGGCTACGGCATCGTCCCCGCAGCCTGGGCACGGGAACTTCTCAACCAGGAAGAAAGAGAGCAGCAGCCCGTCCAGCCAAACAGTGGCAGCTCAAACGCGTCCGGCTCGAATACAGGCAAGAACGAGACGGTGACCGGCCACAAGGACGCAGTGCAGGAACTCAAGGTCTGGCTCCGCCGGCTCTACACCGCCCCGGACACCGGCGACCTCGTGGCCATGGATTCGAAACGGCGGCTCTTCCCGCCACCGCTACGCCGCTTCATCCAAGTCCGCGACGACACCTGCCGGACGCCCTACTGCGACGCTCCGATCCGCCACCACGACCACATTGTTCCCTGGCACGATGACGGTCCAACATCCCTCGAGAACGGCGCGGGACTGTGCGAAGCCTGCAACCACACCAAAGAACTCCCGGGATGGAAAGCCCAACCCCGACCGGGGCCGCGGCACACCTTCGAAATCACCACCCCAACCGGCCACACCTACCGCTCAACAGCACCACCGCTACCCGGAACCAGGTTGGCCCCATCCACGATGTCCGGAACTGGGCTGGGTGAAACCGGACCGCCAGGACCGTGAGTAAGCGAAACCCACCGGTTCGCACAGCCCGTGCAGCCTGAGTACGCCTCAGGCGGAACAGAAGTACTGCCCCGCCTGAGGTGGCCCACCGGCGTGAGGTGATGGCCGCCGTCGCCAGATAAATAGGCGACTACATAAATAAGTGGCTACGCGTGCTCGACGAGCAGACCCTTGGCCTTCAGCACCTCGGTGAGGTTGCACAGCTCGATGGTGGTTCCGCCAGCCTTGTAGAGCTCGATGAGTTCGCGTTCGGCATCCTCACGTTCCTGGGAGAGGCGGATAACTTCCTCGATTTCGTCCTTCCGGACCACAACCACACCATCGGCGTCGCCGCGCAGGACATCGCCGGGGTAGATGATCTCGTCGCCAAAGACCACGGGGTGGTTGATGGGGCCGATGGTTTCCTTAACGGTGCCCTTGATGGAGACGCTTCCGGAGAAGACGGGCAGCCCCAGTTCGATGAGGTCCTGTGTGTCACGGACGCCGGAGTCCGTCACCATGCCTGCCAGGCCCTTGGCCTTCATGGCATTGCCGAGGACGTCGCCGAAGGTGCCGGCTTCCTCGTACTCCCCCGCCGCAACGAGGACAACGTCCCCGGCCTGGGCGTAGTGGATGGCAACCTGCAGCATGAGGTTGTCCCGTGGCGCGCAACGGACGGTTGTGGCGGGTCCGCAGAAGGACATGCTGCGGTCGATCGGCTTGATCCTGGAGCTGAGGGCGCCCTTCCGGCCCTGGGCCTCGTGGATCGTGGCGGAGGAGAACTGCGCCAGGCGGCGGACGGCGTCGGCGTCGGGTCGTTCGATGTTGGTCTTTACGTGGATCACGGATTTTCCTTCGATTGGGTTGGTGCTAGCTGAGGGCCCGGACGGCCTTGTCGATGGCTGCGGTGGACTCCTCGATGACTTCGAGGCTGGTGGCGTAGGAGATGCGGAAGTACGGGCCCAGTCCATAAGCCGAGCCCTGGATCACTGCGACGCTGGCCGCCTCGAGAAGGTAGAGCGTGAAGTCCTCGTCGTTGGCGATGACCTTCCCCTCCGGGGTGGTCTTGCCAATGGCACCGCCGCAGTTGACGTACGCGTAAAAGGCGCCTTCCGGCGTCGCGCAGGAAAGGCCTTCGACGGCGTTCAGCCCGGCTACCGCTGCATCACGCCGGCTGCGGTAAACCTCGACGCTCTCCCGCACAAAGGTTTGGTCCCCGATGAGCGCGGCGACGCTGGCGGCCTGGCTCACGGAGGAGGGGCAGGAGGAAATCTGTGACTGGAGTTTATTGATCGCTGCGATCAGCGGTGCCGGTCCGGCGGCGTAGCCGAGCCGCCAACCGGTCATGGCGTAGGCCTTGGAAACGCCGTTGACGGCAAGGATGCGGTCCTTCAGTTCCGGCGCCACCTCAACCAGGCTCGAGGTCTTGCCCGAGCCGAAGTAGATCTGGTCGTAGATCTCGTCCGTCAGGACGTAAACCTGCGGGAAGTCGGCGAGGACATCCGCCAAGGCCCGGAGCTCGGACCGGGAGTACACGGCGCCCGTGGGGTTCGACGGCGTATTCAGAATGAGCCACTTGGTCCGCTCGTTCAGCGCCCCGGCAAGAGCCTCGGGAGTGAGCTTGAAGCCTGACTCCTCGCCGCACGTGACAACCACCGGCGTGCCCTCGTTGGCGAGCACCATGTCAGGGTAGGAGACCCAGTACGGCGCCGGCACCACAACCTCGTCGCCGGCGTCCAGGGAAGCCATGAAAGCGGTGAAGATGACCTGCTTAGCACCGCCGCCAATGGTGATCTCGGCCGGTGTGTAGTGGATGCCGGTGCGCAGCTCGATGGTCTGGAGGATCGCCTTCTGCAGCGCAGGCGTTCCGGTAACGGAGGTGTATTTCGTCTCGCCGTTGCTGATTGCCTCTGCCGCTGCGGCCTTGATGTGCTCAGGGGTGTCGAAGTCCGGCTCGCCGACCGTCAGGTCCAGGATCCGGCGCCCTTCTGCCTTCAGCTCACGCACGCGGGCTGCTGCGGCCACGCTGGCGGATTGCTTGATGCGGGACACTCGAGATGCGGGTTCAAATTCAGACATGGTCTCTTCCTAAGGAGTCAGGACGGAGCGATACTCGTTCCTTCGACACTAGGGAATTCCGGCCGCTGTGGATAAGACCTAATCTGCGTGGACGGATAAGCGTCTCTTATGGACCGCCGTCGGCCTCTGCCAAAAGCACCCAACCCAAACTTTTTGGTTATGGCTCCACGCACTATAGGTATTTCCGCACCTCCGCCTGGTCTGCCTAGCCTTCTAGGTAAGCCCGATGTCAATCCGAACCGAGGAGTGCTCTTGGCTGTTATGCACGGCGACGACCGCCGCGAGGGCTACTACCGCTACCGGGGAACACCAAAACCCGACAACACTGCAGTCCAGGCCGAGAAGACACGAAGACTGCTCAGGGACAGCCGGCAGCGACTCTCCTTCAATGCCACCAGCATGCGGGCCGTCTCCGTCCGCCTCAACCAGCAGCTCGCGCAGGCGCTTTGCGATGGCATGAAAGTCACCCGCCTCGCCGCGGCCGCGGAGCTCTCCCGCTGGACGGTCCGAACTGTGGGCCTGTCGGCCGACGACCTGGTCCCCTCCGGTGTACCGGCCGAGGAGCATCTTGCCCTGATCAGGCAGCTGAAGTCGGAGCTGGCCGAACTTGAAGAGTCCAAGACCACGCTGGAGGACCGCCGCCTCAAGCTCCTGGCGGCAGCTCGACGGCGGGGAGTCCTGGATGATTATGAGCTCGCCGCCCTCAGCGGGCTGCAGCGCGAAACCATCAGGAAGATGACCTGGGGCATCCAGCCCGAAGCCGGCGCGATCCCGGCGTAAGCCTCCACCCGCCGTCGTGATTCCACCCCGAAAAGCAAGGCCTAGCTAGGCCGAGCCAGCAAGCGTAGCGTCAAACTGCACGCTGTTGCTAGTTGCACTGTTGCTACTTACTCGGAGGTGGCCGCGATGGCTGGGTGGAATGCTGACACAGCGGCGGGCCCCTTGGGCGCCGGGACGGTCACCCTGGTCGAGGGATCGTCCTTCTGCATTTCCTTGCCGAACGGGGACATCAGCGCCGACCATCCGCATGGCCTCTTTGTGCAGGACGCCCGCATCCTCTCCGGCTGGAACCTGACAGTCGACGGCCAGGCGCTGGAGCCGCTGGCGGCCGAGACGAAGGAGCCGTACCGGGCCCTGTTCGTCGGACGGGTCCCCCGCTCGGACGGCTACGCCGACAGCCCGCTGATCGTGGAACGCCTGCGGGAAGTGGGAGCCGGCATCCAGGAGCAGGTCACCGTCCGGAACTACTCCCCCGAACCCGCCGACTGCGAAATCGCGCTGAAGATCGGCGCGGACTTCGCTGACCTCTTCGAAGTGAAAGAGGCCCGGATCCAGCGGCGCTGGGACGAAACGCGGCAGGCCGACGGCGCCGCGCTCACCATCCGGGCCGTCTGGCAGGACGTCCGCAAAGTTGTGGTGGTCCAGGCCCCGGGCGCGGAGGTTTCCCCGGACGCTGTGATTTACCGGGCCTCCGTTCCGGCGCACGGACACTGGAGCACGGTCCTGACCGTGCTGCCCAGCACCGAGGGAACCGATTCGGCAACGGCTTTCGTCCACGCTGAGGGGGATGGATTGTCTCCCAGAGACCGTCGCCGCCGGGAGTGGGTGGCGAAGATTCCGGTCTTGCAGATGGGAAACCGCTCCGTGGAGCGGACCTTGCGCCGCAGCTACGACGACCTCGGCGCCCTGCGGATCGAGGATCCGCAGCATCCTGAACGCGTCGTAGTAGCCGCCGGAGCACCCTGGTTCATGACCCTGTTCGGCCGGGACTCGCTGTGGGCTTCGGTGATGGCGATGCCGGTTGATCCGTCGCTGGCGCTGGGCACCCTGCAGACCCTTGCGGACCGCCAGGGAACTGTGGTGGACCCCATGACGGAGGAGGAGCCGGGCAAGATCCTCCACGAGGTCCGGCTCGACGTTTCCAGCGGGCTGTCCCTGGGCGGCAAGTCGGCCTACTACGGCAGCGTCGACGCCACGCCCCTGTTCCTGATGGTGCTCGGTGCGGTCAGCCGCTGGGGCTTCGCCGCCGACACGATCGCCGCCCTGCTGCCCCATGCGGACCGCGCGCTCGAGTGGATCACGAAATACGGGGACAGGGACGGCGACGGCTTCGTCGAGTACGAACGCCTCAATGACCAGGGGCTCATCAATCAAGGCTGGAAGGACTCCTGGGATGGGATCAACTTCGCCGACGGCACCCTGGCCGAGCCGCCGATCGCACTGTGCGAGGTCCAGGCCTATGTGTACGTCGCCTACCTTTCGCGGGCATGGCTGGCGTACGACGCCGGGGACGCGGCTCTGGCGAATGAGCTCACCGACCGCGCGGCACGGCTGAAGAAACAGTTCAACGAGCAGTTCTGGATCCCCGAGCGCGGGTACTACGCCATTGCCCTGGACGGCAAGAAGAGGCAGGTGGACGCCTGTGCTTCAAACATGGGGCATTGTCTGCTGCAGGGATTGATCGACCAGGACAAGGCCCCCATGGTGGCCGAACATTTGATGTCGCCGGAAATGTTCAGCGGCTGGGGCGTGCGCACCCTCGCCAGCGACATGGGCGCCTACAATCCCGCCAGTTACCACAACGGATCAGTCTGGCCGCACGACAACGCCATCGTCGCCGCCGGACTCCTCCGCTATGGCTTCGTGGAAGAGGCGCAGCGGATCGCCACCGGCATGATGGATGCGGCC
Source organism: Arthrobacter sp. NPDC057009 (assembly GCF_042673905.1). Lineage (NCBI taxonomy): Bacteria > Bacillati > Actinomycetota > Actinomycetes > Micrococcales > Micrococcaceae > Arthrobacter > Arthrobacter sp. NPDC057009. Next base: position 233,325 of record NZ_JBHUSB010000003.1, on the reverse strand, counting down.
GAGTACTCAGACGGCCGGCTCCCTGAGCTGTTCTGCGGCTTCAGCCGGGAGCAGCTCGCCGCGCCTGTGCCGTATCCGACGGCGTGCTCGCCCCAGGCCTGGGCGGCCACCGCGCCGATCCAGATGGTGACGAGCCTGATGCGCTACGACCCGGTCGTCTCCGCTGGCGGCGTCTGGATGGACCCTGTCCTCCCGAAGTCCTTCGGGGACCTGCACATCACCAACGCCCCGCTGGGCGGCGGCCGCATCACCATCGACATCGCCGGTTCCGTCCCGTCCGTCCAAGGACTTCCCGAAGGGATGACGTTCCATCAGGGGCACCGTCCCTGGATGATCGAGCTCGTCCAGCAAGCCGGTCACCGCCGGGCGGAACGGTCCGAAAGCTGGGGGCGGTAACCCGGGCCTGCCCCTCAGGCCGGGCGCTTTGTTACCGCCGCATTTTTGGCAGCGCAGGCAGGCCGATTATTCTCTTGTTAGCTAAGCCTTACCTAACAAGAATTGGAGAACCGCGTGCCCGCACACCCGGGATGCCTGCAAGATGCCCGCGCCGATGCCTGCTGAGACATTCCGCGACCCGTGGGGCATCCCCCATCTGCGGGCGAACACGGCAGATGAACTCGCTTTCCTCCAGGGCAAGAACGCGGCCGCGGACCGCTCCTGGCAGATTGAGATGGAGCGCTGGCGCGCGGAAGGCAGGACCGCCGAGCACCTGGGTGCCGACGGGCTCGAGTGGGACCGCTTCGCCCGCCGTGCGCGCCTGGACGACACCGCCCGCCGCTGTTTCCAAAACCTCGACGCCGAGACACAGCGCTGGTGCACCGCATACGTGGACGGGGTGAACCACGCCCTCGACTCCAAGCTCCGCGACGCGCCGGAGTTCCGGAACACCGGCACCGCTCCTGCGGCCTGGCAGCCGTGGACGCCCCTAGGGGTGTTCATGGTGCACCACATCCTTGTCGGCACTTTCCCCAACAAGCTCTGGCGGGAACACATTGCCAAAACCCTCGGCCCCGACGCCGTGGCGCTGTTCAGCATCGAGGCGCCGGTCTGGGCGGGCAGCAACGCCTGGGCCGCGGCGGGCGGCCTGACGGCCACCGGTTCCCCGCTTATCGCCGGCGATCCGCACCGGCTCCTGGAACTCCCGGGCGTGTACCAGCAGGTGCGGCTGGCGTGCCCGGAGTTCGACGTCGTCGGACTCGCCTTTCCGGGCGTCCCCGGGTTGCCCCACTTTGGCCACGCCGGAACGGTTGCCTGGGCCATCACCAACGCCATGGCGGACTACCAGGACCTGTACCAGGAACACCTGCGGCGCAGCGGGAGCGTCCTTCTGGCGCTCGGACCCGACGGTGACAGCCCCGTCCGGGCCCACCACGAGGAAGTGATCCTGGTATGCGGCGGCGCGGCCGAGACTGTTGAAGTCATTGAAACAGACCGCGGTCCGGTGATTTTCGGCGGGCCCGACGGCGGGGCGCTGAGTTTGCGGACACCCGCCCGCGCGGCGGAATCCCTTGGGTTCCAGGCCCTCCTGCCGCTCCTGCGGAGCCGTTCGGCGGACGACGTCGAACAGGCGCTGGATGCCTGGGTGGAGCCGGTGAACTGTGTCCTCGTGGCCGATTCCGGCGGTGCGGTGCGCCAGCTTGTGGCTGGAAAGGTCCCGGCCAGGAACCGGGACAACCGCGTCCGCCCCGTGCCCGGATGGTCGGCAGAACACCAGTGGACGGGCGACTGGGAGGACCTTCCGGCGTCCCCTGTTCCGGGCCTGGCCGTCCACGCCAACGACCGCGAGGCCGGCGGCGGCGACCGGCTGGGGCTCGAGTTTGCCCCGGCCCATCGCGCCCGCCGCATCCGGCAACTGCTGGAAGAACATGGCCCCGGCCTGGACGCAGCAGCGATGCAGGACATCCACACCGACACGTGGCTCGGTTCGTGGCCCGTATTCCGGGCGCTGCTCGAAGGTTCTGCTCCCTTGTCCGACGCCGCCCTCAAACTCCGCGATCGGCTGCTGCAGTGGTCCGGCCATATGGACTCGGACAGCAGTGACGCCGCAGTTTTTGCAGCGTGGCGGTCCGCGCTGGTCCTTGACCTGGCGAACTCACCCGCGTTGCACCGGCTGGCCGACCCGCACGGCTACCCTGCCCTGTTTGCACCGTGGCTGCATCCGGTGGCGCGCACAGGATTCGCCTTGGAGTCGCTCCTCGCCAACGGTAGGGCCCTGGGCCTGGACGTGGACGCGGCGGCCCGCCGCGCCCTGGAGGAAACCGCCCTGGAGGAAACCGCACTGGAGGAAACCGCCGCGGCGGCGTCGGCCGGCACCTGGGGTGACCGCCACACGGTCCTGCCGCTCCATGCCCTCCTGGAACACGGCAGTGCCGTAGAAAAAGCGGGCGGCGGCGGGGCTGTGCCCGGCGTCCCGCCCACCCGCCTGTCCGGAGACACGGCCTGCGTCCTGTCCACCGAAAGCCTGCCGGGCGCCAGCGACCGGTGCTTCCGGGGACCCGTGGCGCGCTACGTCTGGGACATCGCGGACCGGGCGAACAGCCGGTGGGTGGTGCCTTTCGGCGCCTCCGGACTTCCACAAGACCAGCATTTCGCCAGCCAGCTGCCCCTCTGGGCCGCCGGGGAACTCATCCCTGTCATTACGGACTGGGAACAGCTCACGAAGGAGACCACATGAACGGCACCCGCACCAACCTCGCGCTTTCCGCCAGGCCCACCGTTTACGAGGAAGAGCTGCAGGGGCTGGGACGGTTCCGGCTTGTCACCATCGAACCGGAGTCCGACGCGGACCTGCTTTACAGCTGGGTGCGGGAGGAGCGTGCACGGTTCTGGGGCATGCTCAGTTTGAGCCGGGATGAGGTCCGGGACATTTACCAGTTCCTCGACAGCCTGGACACGCATCACGGGTACCTGATGTGCGTGGACGGGAACCCGGCGGGCATCTTCCAGACCTACGAGCCCCTCCAGGACCCGGTCAGCGAAGTGTACGAGGCCCGCGCCGAAGACACGGGCATGCATCTGCTCCTGGCTCCCGCCGACCGGCCGGTGCGGAACTTCACGCCCACGCTTGTCGCGGCGCTGACCCGCTTCCTGCTGGCGGACCCTGCCAAGGACCGCGTTGTTGCCGAGCCGGATGCCCGGAATTCCAAAGCGATCCGGCGCTTTGAGGGCTGCGGTTTCGAACTGGGGCCGACGGTGCAACTCGCGGAGAAGGAAGCACAGCTCGTGTTCCTCACACGGGAACGGTTTGAAAGCCAGGCCTCGTAGCGATTCCCACTCCCCCGTCGGCTGCCGCCCGCCGTCGTCAGGCGACGCCCACCAGGATCTTATGCTCCTGCAGGGAGGCGTAGTCACCCTTGAAAAAGAGGAGGGGGTCGACGTCGGAACGGGCGCTGAGGGCGTGGACTGCGCCCACCACAATGGTGTGGTCGCCGCCGTCGTACTCCTGGTGCAGCTCGCAGTCCACCCAGGCCAACGCACCGTCGAGGACCGGGTTGCCGAGGGGCGACGGCGAGTGGTCGACACCGGCGAACTTGTCCGCGCCGGACCGCGCGAACTGGGCCGCAAGGTGCTGGTGTTCGGCGGGAAGGATGTTGACGGTGAAGCGGCCCGCCGCGCGCAGCAGCGGCCAGGTGCTGGACGTCCGGGCCGGGCTGAAGGTCACCAGCGCCGGTTCCAGCGAAAGGGAGGCAAAGGACTGGCAGGTGAACCCGGCAGGACCGTTCTCCGTCGCGGCCGTAATAACGGTCAGGCCGGTTGCGAAATGGCCCAGCACGTTACGGATCCGGCGCGGGCTGAGGTCTGAGAGTTCCGTCATGGCGAGTCCTTTCGATGCGTGTCACCCCAATCAAGCACCTCGCCGCCCGGTTCCCAACCTGGGATGCAACCTACGGACGCGCACCGAAACGCAGCTTCACCGCCCGAAGCGGGGAGTAACAAAACAGGCAGGATTCAGCGCCAGTCGTCGATCACGTAGGAGTCTGGGTGGCTGTACCCCGGCTCGTTCGGCCGGTGCATGGTCACGCCCTGCAGCCCCGTACGGAAACCTCGGGCGACCATGCGCTGATAGGCATCCGTGCGGGCGAGGTTCATCCCGGCATCGAGCTGGCCCAGTCCGCGCTCGGCTGCCAGTTGCTCGCAGGCATCGAGCAGGCGTTCGAATCTGTCACCAGCGTTTGGCCCGGGGCGGACGGCACCGAATTTGATGAAGCACACGTCCGTGCCCGCCTCTGATCCCGGTCCGCAGTGGCACACTGCGAGCCCATCAAGCCCTGATTCGCCCTGAAGCAGCACGGTGTCACCCAGCCCTTGGGCGTGCACGGCCGTGATCTCGCGTCCCAGGTCCAGCCCGTTATACACGGCATCGGTCAGTGCTCGACATGCATCAAGGTAGTCGGCCTGCTCGGCAGCGGACAGCTCGGCATACAACATCCGGCCGGGTACAGGGCCCGCGGGCACCACCTTCTTGCGCATGACGGCGGTCAGGAAACGGGGCCAGAAGCCGTAACGGCGGTAAAGCTCGAGATGTTTTGGACTGTGCGAGAAGGTGAACAGGCCAAGGTGCCTGTTTCCCCAGGTCTCGAAGCAGCCCATGACCGGCTCCATCAGGCGTTGACCGACGCCCTGGTCCCACAGGTCCGGGCGCACGGTCAGCGGTCCGAAGAAGCCAACGCTGCCCCAGTTGGCGGCGAAGTTCGATCCGACGAGGTCACCGTCCACCGTAGCGGCGAACGCGGCGTGGGCATCAGCAGCGAACCGCGTACGGACGTAGTCAGCCGTCCCGAACAGATCGGGAATGCCGAGGAAGGTACCAAACGCAACTCTCAGAATCTCATCGGCGCGATCGAGGTCGCCGTTGCGCAACGGGCGGACCGATACCGGGCCGCCGCCACTCTTTCTCTCGGATTGGTCTGCGTTCATGAGCCTGCCCCGTCGAGGTTGGAAATGGCTGTGCGCGTTGATTGGTGAGGTGCATTATGCCGCGAGCCAGGCAGGCCGTCCAGTGCCCGGGCAAACGGCGACGGAAAACCTACCGAGCGGAACTTTGGAGGGAACGCGGCGCCGGGCGGAGGTAGTCGGTCAGGAACCCGGCAATGACGCCGGCCAGCAGGACGGCGAGCGCCGGCAGGAGCGTGACCGGCCCCACGGCTTCCCTAATGTCGAGGCCCAGGAAAGGCGTGACGACGACGGCGAGCACGTACGCGAGCGCCACTGCCACGGCGACTGTGGTCACGGTGGTTCCCCGTGACCGGCGCTTCCCTTTGGGGAACTGCTTCGCGTAGTCCTGAGGAGTTCCGAACTCGTCCTTTGCCGACGTCCCGGAGGCCGCCTCGTGGGCACGGACTTCCTCCAGCGTTTCGGCGATCTCGCGCTCAGAGACACCGCGTATCCGAAGGTTGAACGCCAGGTCACGCTCGTACGTCATGGGGTTTCCTTTCCGCTTGTCCGAATCCTGCTGAGTGCTTCATCCATCTGCTGCCAGGCGTCCGCCGCGCGGGCCAGTTCCGCCCGGCCCTCGCCGGTGATGGCGAACTGCTTGCGGCCCGGCCCCGCGGTGTCGTGCTGCCACACATGGCTGACCAGCCCCTGCTCCTCGAGCCGGCGCAGCAGGGGATACAGCGTCCCGCCCCGCGTCCGAGGAAACCCGCCGGAGCGGAGGACTTCGATCATGGCGTAGCCGTGCATTCCGCCGTTCGCCAGGAGCCCCAGCACTGCATGCGGGAGAGCAGCGCGGGTCAGCTCCTGCTGCCAGTCGATTCCGCTCACAGCTAGATAGTGTCACTACTTACATTGGGTTGCAACCCTTCCCGGACTACCGCACCGGAGGGCGAGTGCGAGTTCCGCATACGCGGGAATAAGTAGCCAATAACTCCGCAGATATGCCACGATGCTGTCGTGCCGAAAATCCGCATCTCCGAAGCCGCGCGCTTTCTGGGCGTCAGCGACGACACCGTCCGCCGCTGGACCGAGAACGGGACCCTCACCCCCGTCAAGGATTCCTCCGGCCGCCTGGCCGTGGACGGACTGGAACTGGCCAAGCTCGCCCGCGACCAGGCGCAGCTGCCCGATGACCCCACCCGCGTGGGCAGCTCGGCGCGCAACAGGTTCGTTGGCCTGGTCACCGGCATCACCGCGGACAAGGTCATGGCCCAGGTCGAGCTGCAGTGCGGACCCTTCCGCGTCGTGTCCCTGATGAGCAGCGAAGCCGTCAGGGAACTCGGCCTGGAACTCGGCTCGGTGGCCACCGCCGTGGTCAAAGCCACCACCGTCATCATCGAGACGCCCCAGGGAAAGAGCGTCATATGAGCATCACCCGTGCGCGCCCCACCGCGCTTTTGGCCGCGTCCCTCCTTGCCGCCGGGCTGGCCGGCTGCGCCGCCTCCAATACCGCATCCGGCACCACCCAAAGTGGCGGTTCGACGGCGAACGGTAAGTCAGGTGAAACCGGGACCCTCACCGTGTTCGCCGCCGCGTCCCTGAAGGCGACCTTTACCAGGATCGCCTCCGAATTCGAGGACAAGAACCCAGGGACCAACGTCACGCTCAACTTCGCCGGGTCCTCGGACCTGGCCACCCAGATCAGCCAGGGTGCGCCGGCCGATGTGTTCGCCGCGGCCGATACCAAGAACATGGCCAGACTCTCCGACGCCAGGCTCATCGACGGCCCGGCAAGCAACTTCGCCACCAACGTCCTGGAGATCGCCGTCCCAGCTGCCAACCCGGCGTCGATCAGTTCCTTCGCCGACCTGGCGAAGCCAGGCGTCCAGGTGGTTGTCTGCGCACCTCAGGTGCCGTGCGGATCCGCCACCGAGAAGGTTGAAAAGGCCACCGGAACCACCCTGAAACCCGTCAGTGAGGAATCCTCCGTAACCGACGTGCTGGGCAAGGTCACCTCCGGGGAAGCCGACGCCGGCCTGGTCTACGTCACCGATGTCAGGAACGCCGGGGACAAGGTCAGGGGCATTCCGTTCAGCGAAGCAGACCAGGCAGTGAACACCTACCCGATCGCCACCGTCGGCAGCAGCAGCAACAAGGAAGTGGCCAGGGCTTTCATCGCCATGGTTACCGGCAGCGAAGGCAGGAAGGTCCTCAGTGATGCCGGTTTCGGCACCCCGTAGCAAAAAGGCTGCCGCCAGCACGATAACAAACCGGCGGAACACCGGATACACCGGCGTCCCGCCGTGGGTGTTCGCGATCGCGGCGGCGGGGGCTCTGCTTGTCCTGCTGCCGCTGGCCGCCATGGTGGCCAGGGTCAACTGGGGGCAGTTCATCCCGCTCGTCACCTCGGAATCATCCCTGACCGCGCTGGGCCTGAGCCTTCGGACTTCGGCAGCCAGCACGGTGCTGTGCATCGTGTTCGGCGTGCCCCTGGCCCTCGTCCTGGCCCGCGCCAGCTTCCCCGGCCAGCGCCTGTTGCGGGCCTTCGTGCTGCTCCCCCTGGTGTTGCCGCCCGTCGTCGGCGGCATCGCCCTCCTGTACACGTTCGGCAGGCAGGGCCTGCTCGGCCGCAGCCTGGAGCTGGCGGGGATCCAGATCGCCTTCTCTACCACCGCCGTCGTTCTTGCCCAGACGTTCGTGGCCCTCCCGTTCCTGGTGGTGAGCCTGGAGGGCGCGCTCAGGACGGCCGGGACCAGGTATGAGGCGGTGGCGGCAACCCTCGGCGCCCGCCCCACCACGGTGCTGCGCCGCGTCAGCATTCCGCTGGTCCTGCCTGGACTTGCCTCCGGGGCCGTGCTGTCCTTCGCCCGCTGCCTTGGCGAGTTCGGTGCCACCCTGACCTTCGCCGGCAGCCTGCAGGGTGTCACCCGCACCCTGCCGCTGGAAATTTACCTGCAGCGGGAAACCGACGCCGATGCCGCCGTCGCGCTGTCCCTGGTGCTCGTGGCGGTGGCGGTCGCCGTCGTCGGGCTTTCCTACCGGCGCCCCCGCGCGCTGGCTGCGGAGGCGGGTCCGGAATGACCTTCACGCTCGAGGCCGCCCTGCACGCCCGCAACTTCGAGGTCTCCCTGACGCTCGGGGCCTCCGAAACCATAGCCGTGCTTGGCCCCAACGGAGCCGGCAAATCAACACTGCTGGGAATCGTCGCAGGACTGCTCCGCCCGGACAGCGGGCGCGCGGACCTGGGTGAGAAGACACTGTTCAATCTCGACGGCGGCAACAGCCACTTCCTGCCCCCGCACGCCAGGGGAACAGCGCTGCTGGCACAGGAACCGCTGCTGTTTCCGCACATGAGCGTGCTGGAGAACGTCGCCTTCGGGCCGCGCGCGGCCGGTGCGGGCCGGGCCAATGCACTGCAGACGGCACGGCACTGGCTGGCCGAAGTGGATGCGGCGGAGTTCGCGGACCGGCGGCCCGGGCAGCTCTCGGGCGGGCAGGCACAGCGCGTCGCCATCGCGCGCGCCCTGGCCACCGACCCCGAACTGCTGCTCCTCGACGAGCCGATGGCAGCCCTCGACATCCATGCCGCCCCCATGCTGCGCCGGCTCCTCAAGCGCGTCCTGGCAAACCGCCGGGCCATCATCATCACGCACGATGTCCTGGATGCCCTGATGCTCGCCGACCGCGCCGTCGTCATCGAGCACGGACGGATCACGGAGGAAGGTCCCACCCGCGGCGTCCTGGAAAGACCGCGCAGCAAGTTCGCGGCGGGCCTGGCGGGAATGAACCTTCTCCCCGGCACCATCACCGCGCACGGGCTCACGTCCGACGGCGGGCTGGACATCACCGCACACCCCGAGGACGGTGCCGTCCCCGGCCAGGACGGCGTCGCCGTCTTTTCGCCGACGGCGGTCTCGGTCTTCCCGGGCGATGAACACGGCAGCCCGCGGAATTCGTTCGCCGTCACCATCACGGACCTGGAACCGCACGGCGACCAGATCCGGGTCCACGCCGGCGGCCTGTCGGCGGACATCACCCCGGCAGCCTCGGCGGACCTCGGCCTTCACCCCGGGATGACCGTCCACTTCGTCATCAAGGCCACCGCAATCGCCGTCTATCCGGCCTAGCCTACGGCGCCGGAACCCTGCGCCCTAACCGGGATAGGTCCCATCGGCAAGGACTCACCGCTCCGGGGCAGGTCAGCGGGTAGCTCATGCTGGCGGATGCCGGTAATCTCCGGGCATGGGGTTCATTGGGGGAAAACAAGGTCGAGGCCTGACGCTGCTATTGGTCCTAGCCAGTTCTGCGGGGGTCTTGAGTGCCTGCCTGCGTCTGGACGGCCGTGGCCCACTCGATGGATTTTCGCTGGCGATAGGCCAACGCTTCTTCGCCTTGGTCGCTGTCGACCCCCGCCAAGTCGATCGACGCCAGACGCTGTTCAAGAATTGCGGGATCGACCAGCCGCGCTTCCACCAGCGCCCGGACAAAGTCGAGATCCTTTTGTCGGTCCGCCATAAGTTTTGCCGCGCAAAGGTCATTGCGGCTCCAAACAAAGACCGGTGGCATTATTGGTGGCCTCGCTCCTGACGCCAACCAAACGATATTCCCAATCCGGGGGCAGGATCGCCGTCCGCCGTCCAACGCCTTCAATGTAAAAGCCATACTCCTGGTGGAACTCCGACAGCTCGCCTGCATCAAAACTAAGTTGGTCGCTCAGAGCTTCGGCGTCCACGTCGCGCATCGGAGCAATATCCACCTCCGGCGACATGGTGGCCACGTCAGGCAACTGATCTTCGGTGAACGAACCGAGAATCGACTGGCTTCCTATGATGATCACTTGGTCTTGCTTGATTATTTGCGTCGCGGCACGGATCGCATGCTCCAGCTCATCCCTTTTCAAGCAACTGCACCTTCCTCATTGCGACCAGCCGGTCCTGCGAGCTCAGTGCTCCGGCAAACGGGCTGATTTGCCGGAGGTCCCTGCCTTCTTCATCATCGGCCAGCATGGCCCGCTCCAGCTCATCATCGGACAAATGGAGCAATTCCTCCCACCGATCCAGCCATCCTTCGGCGATGGGTGCACGCGAAGTGCCGCGCATCTTTTCGATATTCGTCCGGGCGACCTTGCGGAGCCGCTCCGGTTCCTCGTGCAGCCTTATTCCCACCATGACATGCAACTCATAGGGGAACCGTTCCTCCCGCCGGGCGGCGGGATGCCTGGCCTTAGCCGCTCTGATGGCGTCCTGGATCACCGCGGGGCTGCTCCCTAAGCGGGCGGCGATGGCACGCACCGACAGGCCGGAAGCGTGCAGACCGAGGATACTCTCCTGCCGGCGGCGGGCCGTGAGCAAAAGTTTTTGACGGACAGCCTCAGTTTCTCGTGTCCAGGCTTTGGCCTCTTCAGCCAAACGGCTCACCATCTCATCGTCCACACTTGTATGGTACCCCCATACAAGGGGAGCTACGGGGGTTCTCAGCGATCAGCACGTGCTTGAGATCCTGTCGCCTCCATACGGACACTGCTGCCCCATTGGCTGAGCCCGCTTTCCCGGCAATCTGCTTCAGGCGCTTACCGTGAAAAAGCTCTTCGGGTCGTCCGCGCCCAGCAGATCGTGACGGAAGACGATGGCGTCCACCGGCCGGGTGTCCACGAACAGGACCGCCACGTCCCGCGAATGGACGACTGTGTACCGCCGCTGCCCGTCCACCCAGGAATGGATGCCGGTGTACTCCTCGACGAAGAACCCGTCGCCCAGCAGACCCCGGTGCTGAAGGAGGTCGTAGACAAGATTCCAGGCCAGATCCATCAGTTCGTGGATCGCAGCCTCAACCGTTGGAGCTGTCATAGCCCCATGGTGCGCCCGGGGGCCGACATGTTTGTGGACGCAGGTCCCGCGTGTTGCCGAGCTCTCCAAGACGATCCTGCGGCGGTCAGAAGCGGCCGTCGTAGCTTTCCCTGATGGACAAGGCCACGAGTTTCCAGCCTTCGATGATCTTGGTCAGGTCGTGTTCCGGGGATGCCCTGCCCAGTCGGCGGACCACTTTCATTTCAGCTTCATGGCCGCGGCCATCTGCTCCGCGTAGTCGGTCAGCTCCCGGATCTTCTCGGCTGGAAGCTCAGGCGGCTCTGGATAGCTGATCAATTCCTCCATGCGGCCAGAGTGCCACGGGACCGGGACGGCGGCCGGTACTGGTCAACCGAGCGGGAACACTCCTATGAACCAGAACGACGCCAGCGCGAAGAACGCCATAACCGGGATCAGGCAGCCCAACACGACCTTGGACGGGTGCGCGACCTCGAAGGACTCGGCCGGGTTCTCCGGGTTGTAGGCGACCTCCAGCACCGATCCGGGAACGGGCCGCTCCACACGCGAGACCTCAGATTCGCCGAGGTACAGGACGCCCTGCGGTCCGGTGAACTCGTACCTCGGCCAGTGCCGCTGGTTCCGGCTCGCGTTACCGGCACCGGAAGTCCAGCCTTGCCGGCTGCCGGTGACCGTTGCCTGCGCCTTGGGCCAGCTGTCAATGAGCCGTTCCTGGGCCTGCGTCTTCCGCAGCGAATGGATGGAGGCAGCCGCCGCGCCAGCGGCGAACAGCACCCAGATGATGTACAGCACGATTTTCACAGCGATCCCCATGTCGCAGACAGTAAACAGCACTAAAAGTCTCTCAAGGACGAGCCTGAGTATTGAATCGATCACGGTCCGGCAGCACCTATGCGGGTTTTCATGGCGCGCAAGATGAGGGATCTGGTGTTCAGAGCCGAGCAGCTGGCAGGAAAAGCTGATCCTTCCCTCGCGCAGCTGGCAGCCATGCCACCAGGCATGCAAGCGGATCGCCTCACACGTGACGCCCCGTGGGAGTTCCGATCATTCAGCTGGAAAGAATGACGACTGAGACGGCGCAGGAGATGCCGAAGGCTCTGGCAGACTGTTCTAGGATGCCTGGTCAGTCGTCCGGAAGGTGTTTCTGGTGAGCCGACCGGGTACGACCTCGGCGACACGGAGCGCTTCGACCCCGTCCCCGTAGACAGCCGAGTATTGGGCGGGCACCCAAGGCTGTGTCGGGTCGCGAAGGAGTGCCGCGATTTGGTCGCGGTCCAAAGGTTCCTCTGACCAAGCGTGAAACAGCCCTGTCGGATGTTCTTCCGGTTCTCCTACCAGGTACGGCCGGACGGTGTCTGCCCACAGCGGTCCGAACCAGTTCCACCACTGTGGGTACGGTGGCAAGCCTACCCACTCGCCAAACAGTATGGGGCGCCGCGGGAGCTCAGTGCCTCCGACCTTGGGCACTCCCTCTGGAGGGGTTCGCCGCAGGACTTCGGCACTCGCGAAGAAAGCATTGAACTCTGTCGCCGCGCCCATGAAGAAGCGGCGCAAGGACCGACGCCAGGCTGCATCAGTCAGCGCATCGCGGGCCAGTATGAGACTAAGTTTCCCGATGTCCCGACGGTACCGTGGTCTTGGCAGGTCAAGGCGTCCTAACAGGACCGGGGACCCGGTTGTGAAGAACATGCCGGTCACGGATTCCTCTTCGCATGCGGCCAGGAAGGCTTCCTCGCCGTCACGGTCAACGCGGCCCTGAAGCGGCTCGTACGTGCCGAAGCGGCGGGGAACAGATTCAGGCAGATAACGCTTTGCGAGCTTCAGGAAGCGGGCGGGGACGTCTTCTGGCGCTTCTTCGGCGAGGAAATAGATCGTGACATCCACCTCGTCGGGTTTATCCCCGGATTCGCGCCGCGGCGATTTTCGACGGGACGATTTGGGCCAGATTTCCTCGGTTTGCTCATCCACCAGGACACCGCCTGCCGCTGTCGCCAGCTTCTTCCCAAACCGCACTGCGTGGGGGATCTCCTGTGCGCCGCCCACTGCCAGCACCTGGTACATGAACTGCGGATCCAGGACAGCGGCGGTGACGTCCTCCGGAACGTCTTCAGGCTCCACGTGGAAGGGTCCTTCGACGCTGAAAGAGTCGACCCGACGGCTGCCGCGCACTGCTGTGAGCAACGCTGGTCCGTTGGCTGCCGGGTCTGGAACCTCTTCCACATGCATGATGCTGGCTGCGCGAATAAGATCTGCCAGAGCGTCGGCAGTCAACTCATTGGTCCCGAAAACAGAAAGTTCATATGACACGACCCGTAGCCTAGCTCGCCGTCCGCTTCGCCAGTACCGGGGACAGCGCCAGGACCAGGAGGCCCGCCAGCGGCACCACGAAGAGACCGGCGCGCAGACTGGCGGCATCAGCGATGGCCCCCACCACAGGCGGGGACACCAGGAAGCCGACGCGCATCAGCCAACTGACCATCGTGAGCCCCGTTCCGGGCCGGAGCCCGGGGAGTTCGTCCGCGGCGTGCATGGCGGCGGGAACGAGGGTTGCCACGCCGAGGCCCGCCGCCGCGAAACCGAGGATGGTGCCGGGGATGCTGGGGACAAGAAGCGCTGTGCCCATGCCGCCGGCGGCAATGATCCCGCCGGCGCGGGCCACCGTCCGCTGGCCAAAGCGGTCCACGAGCCGGTCTCCCAGCAGGCGGCCGATGAACTGCGCGCCGGTCAGTGCCACGAAGCCGAGCCCGGCCACGGTGGTGGCGGCCTCCAGGGTGTCGCTGAGGTAGATGGCGGACCACGAACTGCCGGCGTCCTCCACGAGGGCGCCCGCCGTGGCAATCAGCACCAGGGCGGCCAGAATGCCGTACTTGGCAGCTGTCCCCCGGGCGGCCTTGGGTGCGTCCAGGGCAGGCTGGCCATCCGCAGCGGCGGCCGCAGCACCGTCGTCGTCCGTTTCGGGTCCCCGGAGGAGGAAGCGGTAGCAGCACAGCGTCAGGGCCGCGAAGAGGGCGGCGGAGATGCTGAGGTGGATTCCGGGTGCGAGGTTCAGGCCCGCCGCCGCGGCCCCCATCAGGCCGCCGAGCACCGCGCCGATGCTCCAGACTGCATGCAGGGAGTTGATGATGGAGCGCTGGTACAGCCGCTGGACGCGCAGCCCGTGGGCGTTCTGGGCCACGTCGGTGACGGCGTCCATGGCTCCGGCGAAGAAGAGTGCGGCCGCCAGCACCGCCCAGGATGGCGCCGTTCCCGCGCCGAGGATGCCCAGGCTGGTCAGGATGGTGCCCGCCACGGCAACCCGCGAGGACCGGAAGCGGCGGATCAGGGCACCGGAGGCAAGTCCGGCGATGAGGGCGCCGAGGGGAAATGCCGCCACGGCAAGGCCGAATTCAGCATTGCTCAGGCGCAGTTCCTCCACGATGGCCGGATACCGGGGCAGCAGGTTGGCGAAGAGCGCGCCGTTGGTGAGGAAAAGCAGTGCCACCGCGGCGCGGGCCCTGCCGGAGCCGGCTGGCGGAGCGGAGAGGACGGCTGCTGTTGTCGAAGGGCTGTTCACTGCGGGGTCACAATTCTGTTCACGGCTTCACGAACGGTCTCGGCGGACATGGGGTTCAGGGCCAGGGCGCGGTGGATGGACAGGCCCTCGATCAGGGCGTCGAGCATCACGGTGGTGTCGGGATCGAAGTGCCGCGCCAGGGCGGCCCGGCTCCTGGCCATCCACGTGTCGGTCACGCGGCGCAGGTCCGGGCGGCGGGCGGCCAGGGCGTAGAGCTCGTAGGTCAGCAGGATGTTCCGCCTGGCCCCCAGCAGCTCGCCCGTGATGAGCCCCACCACGGCTTCCCGGGCGGCGTCCGGGCTCCCGGCGCCGGCGAGGGCCGCCTCGAACCCGTCGGCGGTGTCGTCGGCGAGCTTCGTGAAGGCGGCGGCGAGGAGGTCGTCGAGGCCGGTGAAGTGGTAGGTCAGCGAACCGAGCGGCACGTCCGCGGCCTGGGCGACTTTCCGGTGGGTGGTGGCCGCCACGCCGTGTTCGGCGATGACGTCGAGGGCAACCTCGATGAGGCGCTGCCGGCGGTTGGGGTCGTGGCGCCGGACGCTCATAGGCTGCGGATGACGCGGGCGGGGTTGCCGACGGCGACGACGTTGGCCGGCACGTCTTTGGTGACCACGGAGCCGGCGCCGACCACCGAGTTCTCCCCGACGGTCACGCCGGGCAGGATGATCGCCCCGCCGCCGATCCAGACGTTGTTGCCGATGGTGATGGGCTTCGCCGCCTCGAGCTTGTCGCGCCGCGGACCGGGCTCCAGCGGGTGGGTGGGCGTCAGCAGCTGGACGTTGGGACCGATCTGGACGTCGTCGCCGATGGTGATGGCAGCGACGTCCAGAGCGGTGAAGTTGAAGTTGATGAAGGTGCGGGCGCCGATCCGGATGTACTTGCCGTAGTCGACGTACAGCGGCGGGCGGATCTCGGTGTCCTCGCCGATCGCGCCGAGGAGGTCGGCGAGGATCTGCTTGGCCTCGCCGCGGTCCGCCAGCCATGTCCTGCCGTAGCGGTCGGCGAGTTCCATGCCGCGGATGTTGTCGGCGGCAAGGTTCGGATCGTCGGCGATGTAGAGGTCCCCGGCGAGCATCCGCTCCTGCATGGTCCTGCTGTCGCCGGCAAAGTACTGCTCCAAGATGGTTCCTTCCAGAAGGGCGTTATGTACAAGCGTACACTGCTTGTGTACGGGTGTACATAACACCCTCCTTGGGGGGCGGGAAGGATCAGTTCATGGCCACGTCCAGCTCGACGGCGGTCCAGGACAGCGCCGGCAGGGTCAGCCGCAGTTCCGGGCCGCTGGCCTTGACCCCTTCCAGCGGCTTCAGGCCCACGCGGTCCGGGCTCCCCTGGCTGTTGATCGTGAAGCGGTCCCCGCCTTCCGGAATTTCCAGGACCTCCGCGCGGACAACCTGGCGGGCGTCGAAGCCGCGCAGCGCCACCTCAACGTCGGCGGCCTCCTCCAGGCCGCGGTTCGCGAAGAACAGCGCCAGCCGGCCCGTTTCCTCGTTCCAGGTTGCGCTGACGTCGACGAGGTCGGTGTCGCCGAACCGGGCGTTCGCGTACTTGTCCGAGTCGACAGCCAGGCGCAGGATCTGGCCCTTTGCCATCTCGGCCATGCGGGCGAAGGGGTGGAAGATGGCCTGCCGCCAGGCCGGGCCGTTTTCCTCGCTGAAGATCGGCGCGATCACGTTGACCAGCTGCGCCTGGTTGGCGATCTTCACCCGGTCGCCGTGGCGGAGCAGCGAGTTGAGCAGGGTTCCGACGACAACCGCGTCCGTGACGTTGTACTTGTCCTCGATGACCCGGGGGTGCTCCCGCCAGCCCGCCTTGCTGACGTTGTGCGGCTGGTCCTCAGTGTCGAGGCCGCGCTGGTACCAGACGTTCCACTCGTCGAAGGACAGGTTGATGTGCTTCTTGTGCTTGCCCTTGGCGCGGACGGCGTCGGCGGTGGCGATCACCGACTCGATGAAGTAGTCGGTGTCGACGGCGCTGGCGAGGAAACTGCCGACGTCGCCGTCGTGCTCCTGGTAGTAGGCGTGCAGCGAAACGTAGTCCACCTCCTCGTAGGCGTGGGCCAGCACCGTCTGCTCCCAGGCTCCGAAGGTGGGCATCCCGGAGTTGGAGCTGCCGCAGGCCACCAGTTCGATGTCCGGGTCCACGAAGCGCATTGCCTTGGCGGCCTCCTGCGCCAGCCGGCCGTACTCCTCGGCGGTCTTGTGGCCGATCTGCCACGGCCCGTCCATCTCGTTGCCGAGGCACCACAGCTTGATGTTGAACGGGTCCTTGTGCCCGTTTTTGGCGCGCAGGTCGGAGAGGTAGGTGCCGCCGGGGTGGTTGGCGTATTCCACGATCTCGCGGGCCGCGTCCACTCCCCTGGTGCCCAGGTTGATGGCTTCCATGATTTCCGTGCCGGCCTGCCGGGACCAGTCCACGAACTCGTGCAGTCCGAAGGCATTGGTCTCCAGCGTGTGCCAGGCGCCGTCGAGCCGGCGGGGGCGGTTTTCCCGGGGGCCGATGCCGTCCTCCCAGTTGTAGCCGGACACGAAGTTGCCCCCGGGGTACCGGATGACGGTGGCCCCCAGCTCCTTGACGAGCCTAAGCACGTCCTGCCGGAAGCCGTTCTCGTCGGCCTCCGGGTGGCCGGGCTCATAGATGCCGGTGTAGACGCAGCGGCCCATGTGCTCGACGAAGGAGCCGAAAAGGCGGCGGGGCACTTCCCCGATGGTGAAGTCGCGGTCGAGGGTGATCCTTGCGCGGGACATGTTTGGGTCTCCTTGGTAGTGGTTCAGAACTGTTGTGAAAGCAGTGGTGCCGGATCAGGTGCCGGCGAGACCCGTCGTCGCAACGCCCTTGATGATCTGGCGCTGGAAGAACAGGAAGACGAGGATGAGCGGCAGCGCCGCGAGCAGCGCGGAGGCCATGTTCTGCGCGTACTGGATGCCGTAGGCGCTCTTGATGGTCTGCAGCCCCACCGGCAGGGTCAGGATGGAGCCGTCATTGGTGGCGATGAAGGGCCAGAGGAAGTTGTTCCAGGCACTGATGAACACGAAGATCGCGACGGCGGCCAGGATGGGGCGTGAAAGCGGCAGGATGATCTGGGTGAAGATCCGCATCCGGCTGGCGCCGTCCATCACGGCGGCTTCCTCGAGTTCGCGCGGGATCTGGTCGAAGAATTTCTTGAGCACGAACACCATGGCCGGGTGGATGACCTGCGGCAGGATGATGGCCCATGAGGTGTCGATCATGTGCATCGCCACCATCTGGTAGAACAGCGGGATGATCAGCACCGGCGGCGGGATGATGATGGAGGCGATGATCACCGTCATCAGCACCTTCTTGCCGCGGAAGTCGATGCGGGACAGGGCGTAGGCCACCAGCGCGGAGATGGCCAGGGTGATCACGGTGATGGCGGCGGAGGTGTAGAGCGAGTTCCAGGTCCACAGCGGGATGTTGCCGTCCTGGAACACCTTCACAAAGGCGTCGGCCGTAAAGCCCGACGGCGGGATCCAGCTGACCTTCGACGCGGCGGCGTCCGTCTCGCTCTTGAAAGCGGTGACGGTTGCCCACGCGAAGGGGACAAGCCAGAGGACGGCCAGGATCGCGGCGACCGCCAGGACGGCCGCCCTTCCGGCCGTCATCTTCCTGCGGGGCCGGCGGAGCTGTGTGGCGGACGTGGTGCGAAGGGCGGGGCGGGCGAGGGTCTGGGTTGCCATGGTTATGCGCTCCTGCGGCGGGTGATGAAGAACTGCATGACCGAGACGGCCACGATCAGTCCGAAGAAGATGTAGGAGATGGCTGCCGAGTAGCCCAGCCGGTAGCCGGTGAACCCGGTTTCGAAGATGTACTGCACCACGGGCCGGGTGGATCCGGCGGGGCCGCCGGCGGTCATCTGGTACACCTGGTCGAAGATTTTGAGCGAGGCCAGGATCTGCAGGAGCACAATCATCACGGTGGTCGGGGTCAGCTGCGGCAGCGTGATCGAGAAGAACTGCCGCCAGGCTCCGGCGCCGTCCAGCGACGCGGCCTCGTAGTGCTGGGCGGGAATGTTCTGCATGGCAGCCAGGTACAGCAGGAAGTTGAAGCCGACGGTCCACCACAGCGTCGCTATGACGATGGCCCACATGGCCACGTTCGGGTCGTTCAGCCAGGCCACCTTGGGCAGGCCGATCTTCGCCAAAGAATCGTTGATGAGGCCCAGCTGCGGGTTGTACATCCAGGTGAAGAAGAGGGAAACCACGGTGGAGGCGAGCAGGTACGGGGCGAAGTAGGACAGCCGCCACAGCCATTGCGCGGGCAGCCCGACGTTGACCAGGGCGGCCATGACGAGGGCGACGAGTACCAGCGGGACCGTGCTGATCACCGTGAAGTAGAGCGTGTTGCCGAGGGAATGCCACATGTCGGCGTCGGCCAGCGCTTCGGCGTAGTTGGCCAGCCCGATCAGGCTGTCATTCGCCCCGGTGAGGGACTTGCCGGTGAGGCTCATGTACAGGCCGTACAGCAGGGGCCAGACGAGGAACACCAGGAAGAAGGCCAGGAACGGGGCGGCAAAGCCCCAGCCGTTGAGGTTGTCCCGGGTGCGCCGGGGGCCGGCAATTGCCGAACCGGTTCCGTCACGGAGGGACGGGTTTCGGCGGGGGCGGTTGCTGCGGGGCTTGCCGGGCAGGGACGATGTTTCAGGCGCGGCGCTTTGGGATGTTGCCAAGGAACTCATGGGTGACTCCTTTGTCGCTCAGACCGGGTTGGGCCGGGAAAGAAGGGTGTTGGTGCGCCGCGCAAAGGCGTCCCAGCCGTCGGCTGCCTTGTCGCGGCCGAGGAGTACGTTCTGCACGCTCTCCGCAAAGTACGTCTGCCAATCCGAGCCCGAGCCGCTGAACCAGGCCTCGGGGTCGTAGGTGATGATGTCGGCGGCGTTGGCGTAGTGGATCTGGGGCGTGAGTTCCCGGTATGCCTGCGACTGCACCACCGGCTGGTAGGCCGGAATGTGGCCGGCCTCGGCCCAGGACAGCGACCCCTTGAGGATGTCGCTGACGAACTTGTACACGTCGCGCCGCTTTTCGTCGTCGACGCTCAATTGGCGCGGCAGGACGAAGGAATGCGAATCCGCATAGGACGCCGGGGTCCCATAGAGCGTGGGGATGGTGGCGGCGTCGACGGGCAGGCCCGCCTTCTTGAAAGTGGGAAGTTCCCAGACGCCGCTGAACAGCATCCCGGAACCGCCGCGGGCGAATTCGGCAATGCCCGTGCTGATGTCACCGCTTTGTGCGGCGATGGTGTCGTCGAACAGTGACGCCATGAATTCCAGGGATTCGACGGCGGCATCCCTGTCCACCTTCATCGGCTGGCCCGGAGTGAGTTCCATGTCCGCGCCATGCTGCTTGTAGAGGGTGTAGAACAGGCGCCACATCTGCGAGCCGCTGCCGAGGTAGCCGAAGGACAGGCCGTGCGCCTGCGTCACCTTCTGCATCTCGCGGGCCATGGCGAGGAAGTCCTGCGGGGAAGTCACCTGCTGCAGCTGGCCGTTGGCGGCGAGCAGCCCTGCCTTGCCGGCAACGTTGGTGTTGTAGAACATGACGAAGGGGTGGGAGTCCAGCGCGATGGAGAACACCTGGCCGTCCTGCTGGCTCTTGTCCCAGATCCTCGGTGCGAAACTCTCCGCCGTAACGCCGTGCTCCGCCAGCAGAGACATGTCCCAGGGGTCGATAAGCCCGCCCGGTGCATAGCCGGGAACCCGGCTGGCGTGCATGATGGCCAGTTCCGGCGGCCTGCCGCCGGCCGATGCCATGGCCAGCTTGGTGTAGTACGGCGGGCCCCATGCCAGGACCGTCGGATGGACTTTGAAGGCGGGGTTGGCCCTGTTCGCCGCGCTGATCATGGCCTGCATCTTGACGCCGTCGCCGCCGGACAGCAGGTGCCAGAAGGCAATGTCCCGCACGGCCGCCGCCGAGGCGGTCCCGCCACAGCCCGTCAGGCAGGCCGCGGCCAGCACGCCGCCCAGGGCTGCTGTTCCTGTCAATAATTGCCGCCGGGACATCTGCTGGCCGGGCAGCTGCCTGCCGGCGAAAAAATCAAACTGCTTCACCCGTCACTCCTTTGGATGGGTCCGCTGAAAGTAGTCCTGATGGCGCCCTGCCAGCCGTTCCGGTTTGCTGCATCCCGGGTCCGGTGCAGCCGGCGTGTGACGCAGACCTCACATTACATCGTTGTAAAAGAGCGCACAAGGAAAAATTGTTAGCGCCAACAATCTGATTCGGCGGTCTCGGTTTAACTGCGCGTGCTGTCTCGCTCCACAATGCTGTAGCCCACCGTGACTACCCGCTGTGCACCGGAGCGGTCAGCCATCCGCTCGGTGAGCAGGCGCAGGGCTTCGCTGGCCACACGGCGCTTGTCGAAGGAAACGGTGGTCAGTGAGGGCACGGCGTATTGCCCGTCGGCGATGTCGTCGAAGCCGGCGACTGCCAGGTCGTCCGGAACCCTGATGCCGCGCTTCCACAGCACACTCAGCGCGCCGATGGCCATGGAATCGGTGAAGCAGAACAGTGCCTCCGGCAGCGGGTGCGAGTCCAGCCAGGGGCCCAGTACTTCCGCCGCGGTCTGGGGCGTCCACTTCTCGCACGGAATCAGCAGCGACTCATCCTGGTCAATCCCAAGTTCATCGAGCGCCTCCTGGTAACCCCGGGTACGCAGGACTGCCGCTGCCGAGTGCCGGCCTTCCGCCGTACCCAGCACGGCGATGCGGCGGCGGCCTGTCCGGGCGAGTGCGAGGGTCATGTCGCGGGCGGCGGCAACGCTGTCCACCCACACCCGGTCGGCCAGCTGCTGGGAGACCTCGCCGAGCAGGACCACCGGAGGCAGGGAGACGCCAACTTTGACGGCGCTCTCATCCAGCACCACAGGGTTGAGGATCAGCCCGTCGATGAGGTTGGAACGCGCGCGGGACATCAGTTCGTATTCGCGGCGCGGATCGGAGCCGGTTTCCTCAATCTGGACGCTCCAGCCCTGTTCGTGCGCGACCTCCACGATGTTGTGCGCGATCTCGGCGGAGTACGGCGTTGCCAGGTCCGGCAGCGCCAGGGCTATGACGCCGGACCTGCCGTTGCGCAACCCCCGGGCGGAGAGGTTGGGGACATAGTCCAGTTCGAGGATGGCCTGCTCCACCTTGAGCCGCGTGGAACCGCTGACCGGCACCACGCCGTTCATCACGTTTGACACCGTCTTGGGTGAAACCCCGGCACGGCGCGCGACGTCCTTGACCGTTGCGCGCACTGCTCCCCTTTCAAAGACGGATGTGAACGATGTTACAGCCCGCTACCCGCTGAGCTGGCGCCGTCCTCTGGACGGCCTTGCCTGCGGCGGCCCTTCACCAGGATCCAGGCGGCGAGGGCGACGACGGCGGCCCCTACCCCGCCAGGCAGTGTGTACCAAAAGCCGGCCGGCAGGGCATTCCCGGAGCCGGCGGCTGCCGGTACAGCCGCTTCACCGGCAGGAGCTGCGGACAGTGCCGCCGCCGTCGAACCTTGGGACGCGGCCGCCAGGGCAGCCGCAGAGTAGCGGACCACGGCCCCGTCCCCCGGCCATGACACCGCGGGGCTGATCACGATGGCGGACCCGTCCGGGGCTACCGCCAGGTGGCCTGGGCCGCCGTCGGTGGGGATCGAGCCCGCCACGTCTTTGGCGTGCGGCCGAATGACCGACAGCTTCTGGGACAGCAGGCTCGTTATGTACAGCGAGCCGTCGGATGCGATGGCCACGTCCTGCGGCCCGCCCCCGACAAAGATCCGCTCAGCCGCAGTGTCGGCGCCGGGTTTGATGACGGCGATGTCACTGGACTTGATGTTGGCTACGTAGACGGTTCCATCGGGTCCGGCGGCGATGCCGTGGGGCTGCTCTGACGTTCCGGTGTCCGAGATCAGTTCGATGGTCTTCGAAACAGTGTCCACCCCGGCCGGGATCACGGAGACGGTGCCGGCAGTCTGGCTGGTTACGAACGCGGTTCCGTCCTTCGTGACCGCTATTTCCGCCGGTCCCGCTCCGACCTTGATGGTGCGGTCCACCGCGGTTCCGTTCGGCGCAATCACTGAGACTGAATCCCCGGCGGGGTTGGCAACGTAAACCGTTCCGTCCGGTCCGGCGGCTAGCGGATGGAGGCCTGCGGACACCGGAACGGTCCTTTCCACACCTGCAGCACCGGGCGGGATGATCCCGACGGCGCCTTGGTCCCCCTCCGCCGTGGCTACGTAGAGCGTGCCATCCGGGCCGAGCGCGAGTCCAGTGGTGATGCGTCCTCCGGTGCTGAGGGTGCGTGCCGCCTTCGTGGCGCCCGAGGGAACCACGAAGACTCCACCGCCCTGGCCGTAATTGCCGAGGTATGCCGTTCCATCTGCGGCGATGGCCACCCGGACGGGGGTGCCGTAGATATAGATTGCTTCGTCAGCTTCCGCCACTGCCGGCGCTGCCGCTAGACCCAGCATGGCTCCGATAACGGCAGTGGACGCGGCCCAGCGGTACCTCATGAAATTTTCCCCCAACAGATTCCCCAATGATGAGTCGGCGCGAAGCCAACCCAGAGAAGCCTACTAGTTACCGGGACAAGGCCATTGACCACGGCCCGCGGACTCCGAATAGTGGGGGCATGGCAACAGCGATTTCCGATGGAGACTTCTCAGCCGCCGACGGTGTTACGGAGTGGCGCGTGCTGTTCTGGGGTGCGAAGACTTTGTACCAGACCGGCGACTTCGCCACCGGCGCACAGTTCGTTGCCGCCATCGCTGAGGCTGCGGAAGCACTCGGCCACGCCCCTCTGGTGGACCTGCGGCCGGACACCGTGACGGTCCAGGTCGTCACACCGGGCGTGGGGCTGAGCGACCGCGACCTCGAGCTTGCCCGCAGCATCTCCGGCGTTGCTGCCGGGCTTGGGCTGAAAGCAGACCCGTCGGCCGTGCAGCACGTCCAGCTCGCGTTCGACGCCTCCGACCGGCCGGCCGTCATGGAATTCTGGCGTGCGGCGCTGGGCTACGTCGCCGTCGGGGATGAGGACCTGGTCGAACCTAACCTCGTCGGCCCGTCCGCGTGGTTCCAGGACAAAGAGTCCGTCCCGCCGCACAACCGCATCCACATGGACGTCTCGGTCCCGCATGACCAGGCGCAGGCGCGTATCGATGCAGTCCTGGCCGCCGGCGGCCGCGTCCTCGGCGACCGCTACGCCCCCGCATGGGTCTCCCTCATAGATCCCGAGGGCAACGTGGTGGACATTTGCACGTGGCAGGGACGCGACTGATCTTTCTTCCGTCCCCTTTTAGCGTTCGCCGCCCGGAGTGGCTCCCGGCAGGAACTCCTCAGGCAGTTCGGCGACGGGAACCACCACCATGTCCTGCACTTTCCAGTCCAGGGCGACGCATTCGCGGCGCGCCCGTTCGATGTGGTCCAGGGACGGGATGACGCCCTCGCGGGGAACCACGAAGGCTTCAACGTGGAAGACGTGGCCTTCGTCGCGGATCCGGCTTCTGGCCCGGGCGACCCATCCGGTGTCCACCAGCGCAGCTTCGATCTGCGCGGCAAGCGGATGGGGCCGGGCATTGTCGTACGTTCTCGCCCGGGCGTCCATCAGGTCGGCGATGGCCCCGCGGAGGTTCTTGACGCCGTCGGAGGTGATGCCGGCCGAAATGACGAGGGCCGCGGCAGCGTCCGCCCACCACCATCCGACGCCGATGCCCGCCACTCCGGCGGCGGCGGCCACCGCCGTCATCCAGTCGGCCTTGTTCATGTCCGCGTCGGCGTAGAGGACCTTGTCGTGCAGTTTCTCGGCGACCTTCATCTTGGCCCGGCCGATGAAAACCGGCGGCAGGGCGATGAGCAGCATGACGCCGATCATCAGCCAGCCCAGCCAGACCGTCTGGCCGAAAAGCTCGATGCCGCCGATGGTGGGGTGTTCCGCCGTGATGAGTGCCAGTGCGGAATCGACGAGCAGGTAGCCGCCCATCACGAGCAGGGCGACGGCCGCCACGACGTGGGCAACACCGATGGCGCGGTGGTAGCCGTACGGGTGCTGCTCGGTGGGCGGACGGCGAATGACCCGGGCGGCCACGAGGAAAGCGATGGGCGGCAGGAAAGAGAGCAGGTCCTCGATCCAGGCCGCCTTCATGGCCTGCGAACTGCCCAGCACCAGGAAGACCAGCGAGACGGTCACGGCCAGGAAGGCGATGGTCAGCCATTCGAGCTTCCTGGCTTTGTGGAGGGCTGCGCGCTGCTCCTCGGGGAGCCGCGTGTGCCCGAACCGGGCTGTTGTCTTGCTGTCCGCGCGGTTCACGGTGTCACCTCCTGCGCCAGCAGGTGGCGGTCCAGTTCCAGCAGAAAGGCGTTCTCGCCGTGCGGGACAAGCATGACGTGCTTGACGGTTTTGCCGCGCTCGTCCGTGCTTTCCGCGAAGGGGCGGGTGAGGCCGGCGTCCTTGGACCATGGTGTGTCGTCGGCAAACCCGCCGACCACCAGGTCCAGGTCCCCGTGCTTGAGGTCGCTGACGAGGTCCTGTTCGCTGCCGCTGCGCCAGTCCACGGCTGCACCTCGGGAGTCCGCGAAGCTCCGGACCAGATCCGGTTCGATGCCCGCCGGATCACTGCCTGGATCCAGCCGGACCCAGTCGCCGCTTTTGCTGACGCTTTCGGTCGCTCCGACCCGGAGCGTTCCTCCCGTGATGTTTCCCAGCGTTCCTTTCGGGTCGGCGGGCATGGCGCAGCCGGTGAGCAGGCAGCCGGCGGACAGGAAGACCGCGGCGAGCGCGTACGCCGCCCGAGTCCTGGAGAGCAACACTGGATCCACCTTTCGCGCCGAGGCCCTTCTTCCTGAACCCTAGCCGAAGGGGCTATTCCGCGCCGCGCTAGCGGTCCAGGAAGCGCTTAAGGAACGGGAGGGTAGCGTGCATGGCCTGCAGGTCGCCGTCGCTGGCGGCCAGTTCGCCGAGGTAGTCACCGTGGCCGCCGGGCACGATCAGGAGGCCGGCATCCGGGATCGCTCGGCTCATGCGCACTGCGTGCTCCGGGCTCACCACGTCCTGGTCGGTGCAGAGCACCAGGGTTGGCGCAGTGATTCTGCCGAGCTCCTCGTCAGTCCAGCCTGGGAAGCCGAGGATGCGCTGCCGGTCCAGTTCGAACAGGCGCTCCAGGTGGCCGGGCTCGGGATTGATGCTGCGGTCGGCGTCCTGGTAGACAGCGGGCATGTCGTCCAGGGTGGCCGCCTTCATCCCCTCCCAGAACTCGTCTGGCACGGCGTCCCGGCTGAAAAACGTGGAGGCGGCGACGAGGCGGCGCACCCGGAACGGGTGCTGCATGGCCAAAGCGAGGGCGGTGTGGCCGCCGGCGCTGAACCCGAGCACATCCACCGCGTCCAGGTGCAGCTGGTCGAGGACCGCCAGGACGTCCCCGGCCGAGTTCTCGGCGGTGAGCGGCCGATCGGTCGGGGCCGTCCGGCCGTGGCCTTCCTCATCGACGGCGATCACCAGGCGGCGCTCGGACAGGAACGGAATGATGCTGGAGAAGTTCGTCTGGATGGTGGATCCCCCGCCGGGGATCAGGAGAAGGGGTGCCCAGCCTGTCTGCGCCTCGCCGTGGACCTCGTAGTACATGCGGAGGCCGCCGTTGTCCGCGTATCCCTGCCTGAACGTCACACGGCATCCTAACGCCGGGTGGTTGCCGGCGCCACGGATGATTTTCTCGGCGGTTAACCGAAACCGGTTGACCGTTAGAATGAACAGCAGTTGATGAGAGGTGGAATCCAATGGCTTTGGCCCGACGCGTGACCCGTGCGGAGGCACTGGGAGAACAGGTTGTGGCAGCGCTGCGGTCCGACATCCTTACAGGCGATCTTCCTCCCGGGCACCTGCTGGTGGAGGCCGCACTCGCGGAATCCTTTGGCGTCAGCCGCGGACCCGTCCGGGACGCCCTGCGAACCCTCGCCGGCGAGGGCCTAATCGCGGCCTCCGGCAGGAGCTACCGGGTTGTCGGCCTGGACCGGCAGGACCTCCGCGACCTCTTCGCACTCCGTGAGCTGCTCGAGGTCGCCGCGGCCCAGCAGTGCGCGGCGGGAAACCCCGAGGGACTGCACCAGGAAGCAGAAGCCGCCCTGGAGGACATGCGCACCGCGGCCGAAGCCGGCAACACGGACGCGTTTGCCACCGCAGATGCAGCATTCCACTCAGCCTTCTTCACCTCGTGCGGCAACCGCCGGCTCCTGGCGGTCTGGGAGCAGCAGGTACCCACTTTCACGGAGCTATTCCGGCTCACCACAGCACTGGATGAGCCGCTGTCGCGCTCCGTGGACTGGCACCGACAGATGCTTGACACCGTTTACGGAGGAGACCCGGAGGCCATCGCCGCCGAGGTGCGCAAGCTCGTCGTCGGCGGCGAGGAACAGATCGTCACCGCCCAGCACGATCTGCTGGAGCAGCGGCGCGCCTGACCTCAGAAGGCGCCGCACCTCAGAGCGCCGTCAGGCCGCCGTCGACCGTGAACAGGCCGCCGGTTGCGTACGCCGATTCATCGCTGGCGAGGTAGACCATGATGCCTTCGACGTCCGCGGCGGTGCCGGCGCGGCCCAGCATGGTGGAGTCAACCAGGCCGGCGCGGCTGGCAGGATCATCCGCAATGGTCTGCACGAGCGGCGTCTCCGTGTAGCCGGGGACAACTGTGTTGACCCGGATGCCCTCCCTGGCGTAGTCAGCAGCGACGACGCGTGCCAGTCCGTGGACGCCTGCTTTCGAACTGGAGTAGGCGGTGAACGTCTGCCCGCAGGCCACCACCGCGGTGGGGCTGCCGGTGCAGATGATGGAGCCGCCCCTCCCCTGCAGGGCCCGCACCGCATGCTTGAGCGTCAGGAACGCGCCGCGGTGGTTGACGGCCACGGTCTTCTCCCACACCTCGAGGGACAGCTCGCCCACCTTCGCGTCCTGGCCGAAAAGCTGGACTCCGGCGTTGGCCACCACGATGTCCAGCGGTCCGCCGGCCGCGATGGAGGCGTAGGCCGCTTCCACGCTGGTTTCGTCTGAGATGTCCACGGGAAGCGCTGTGGCAAGGTCGCTCCCGGTGGCGGCCGCCGCTTTCTCGGCAGCTTCGGCGTTGATGTCGGCGAAGTACACGCGGGCGCCTTCAGCGGTGAAGCGCTGCGCCACGGCCAGCCCGATTCCGGATCCGGCGCCGGTGACCAGAGCGGTTTTGCCTGCAAGCCTGTTGGACATCTTGTTCCTCATTTCGTGGTGGATGGATCGGCTCCGGGTGGAGGGATCAGTCGAGCCGCCGGGCCGTGTGGCACCAGGCGGGAATGTTGAAGGTGTGGGTCTCGCCGTCTTCAAGCCGGACCGCTGTGTTCAGCGGTTCTGCCGTGAGGTTCGCGGCAAAGAGCAACACGCCGGAGCCTGATGAAACCGGGTAGAGGACCAGCCCGGGGATCCCCTGCGGTGCCTCCAGCACTTCGGCGCCGCGCAGGGCGGCCAGTTTTTCGAAAAGCCGCAAGGCGGGCGTCGGGGTCCCGTCATCGGCGATAAAGCCCCTGGGTCCGCTGGCCTCGAAGTAGCTGACGGAATCGACGCCGGGCAGGGTCAGGGCCGCGATGCTGCCCAGCAGCCAGGCGGCGGTGAAGTCCTCGCCCTGCAGCGGGTCCGTGGTCATCGCTTCGACCGTCGCAGGGTCATAGGCACCGTCCGTGGAAACGGCGTTGAACCGGGCCTTGAGTGTGACCGGGCCAATGTGCAGCGGCTTACCGACCCCGATGCGGATAGCGTTCAGCGCCGTGAGCCGCTGGATCGGGAGGCTTTCCACGATATGGGGCACCTCGGTGGCATGCATCTGCGGCGTGATGCTGTAGGTGAGGGCGCCGGCGTCATCGGGAAGGACGTCCTGCCGGCGGTTGAGCTCGGTGAAATGGGAGCGGGCGCCGGCGAGCAGGGTGCCGGTGAAGCCGCGCCGCTGCGCTTCGACGCGCAGTTCGTCCCACAGTTCCGGTTCGGTGACATGGCCGTCGGAGCTGAACACCCCGAGCCTGGCCACCTTCCCGAGGGGCAGCAGGTCCAGCCTGGGGGCAATGTCGGCGGCACTGGCCGCGGCGATCCGCACGTCCAGCGGAGCGTCCAGCTCGGCGGCCTGCCGCTCTCCGTGGTGCAGGACTTCCGCTGCTGCGGGGCCGCTGCCCGGCAGCTCAACGATTAGGGCGTCCAGCCCGGGAACGACGCCGAGCCTCGCCGCTGAGCGGGACGCTGACGTTCCCAGCCCAGGGACAAAACCCTGGACCTGCCGGTGCACCGTCAGCACGCCGTCGGCCCGTTCCGCGGAAGTCGAAGGGGCTGTTGATCCGGCCGCCTGGTCCGTGGGTGCGGCCGTGAGGCGGATGCTCTGCTGCACCCGCTCCCCCGCGCGCACACTGACCGGAAACGGGCGGGACAGCGGGGTGCTGTAGGTCTTGAAGGAGGCGTCGGTCCAGTTCCGCTGGTCTTCGGTTTCAAAGACGTCGCCGCTGAACTCGAGTGTGTAGGCGGTGCCGTCGCGTTCCCAGGCCAGCGCGGCAATGTCCATGAAGGGCTGGTGCGGGCTGACGTCGGTTGGAAAAGCTGACTCTGTGCGGGTCCCGTCTGGGGCTGTGATGGTGACGCGCCGTCCGCCGTCGTCGGGCCGGTGCAGGACAACCAGGCCGATCCGGTTACTGCGGAAATCCTGAGGCGCGGTACCGTCGAAGGCAACCGTGAGCCCGTCGCCCGAAAAGCTGACGGCCACGTCGGCAGCGTACTCGGAGCCAAAACCGGTAAAGCCGACGGCGAGCCGGAGGGACGCGTCGTCGTCGTCGCCAGTCGCAGATTCAACCTCGGGGACGGATTCGACTTCAGGTACTAGGGTCCGCCAGTCGTGGTCCCGGACCACTGGCCTGATGGCTCTGAGGACGGGGTGTCCCTGGTATTCGATGTCCGCCAGTTCGTCCCCGCGCAGCTGCACGCGCCACGGGCCGTTCTCAATCGTTCGGGCCGGTGCATGGAGTCGGGATTCGTTCTCGGCGAGGATCACGTCTGCGCTTTCGGTCGGAAGGGCTTCGAGGTCGGGATGGTTCACATCCGGTGTGACGGCCGGGGACAGGAGAACCTGCCCCCGGCCATCGGGTGGAACGGTCAGACGGCGCGCAGCCGCACGGCCACGAACTGCCTGCCCGGCAGCTCGATCCTAAACCGCCCGGAGAACGTGCCGGGGAGGGTTTCCACGGTCATGTTCCAGGTGTCGATGACGTCGATCTCGAACGTCTGGTCCTGAGGCTTGACGAACCGGCGGTACGTGGGCTGGTTGAACCCGAAGTAGATCAGTTCGTACCGGTCCTTGATGCCTGCACTGGGGACGTCCCAGTGGCCGCGCAGCGGTTCGAGGTGCCCGCCGGGGCTTTCCTCGAGGATGCGGCGCAGGAAGCCGATCCGGTCCGGGCTGGTTCCGCGAAGCTCGCCGCCCTTGGCCCACCAGAGGATGTCCTCCGGGTGGACGTAGGTTTCGCCGTGGCCCACATAGCCTCCGCGGATGGCGCCTTCCCAGAACCGCCGGGTCATTTCCTCGCCGGTGATATTGCCCCAGCCCTGGTCGATGTTGCCCTCGTAGGCGCATTCGTCGATGACGACCGGCTTGCCGTACTGCTCGCGCCATTCGGTGGTCATCTCGGCGGTCTTGTAGATGTCCCGCCGCTGGATGCTGCAGTGCGTGACCCAGGGCCGGCTGTGGTCGTAGAACTCACGGCAGTTGTGGATGGAGAGCAGGTGCTGGTTCGGGTCGTTCTCCTGCACGATGGCCGCGAAGCGTTCCCAGTCCTCGGTGGTCTTCTCGAACATGAGGTCGTATTCGTTGGCCAGGGACCACCAGATGTTCCGGTGCGAGGCCAGGCGGGCGGTGACGTACTTGACGTAGAGGTCGTCGGCCGCGGCGTTCATGGTGGAGAAGCCCCACCGGTCGTAGGCATGGAAGAGGATCAGGTCGGCTTCGACGCCCAGCTCTTCGAGCTGGCTGATGCGCCGTTCCAGGTGGTGGTAGTAGGCAGGATTCGGGCGGGTGTAGTCGAAGCCCTCCTGCAGGGATCCCTCGTAGGGGTAGATCCCGGGTTCGTTTTCGTTGAACAGGTAGGACTTGGGGAAGACGCACATGCGCATCTTGTTGAACGGTCCCGATTTCAGGGACGCGAGCGTCTGTTCCTCGAGCTCATTGCCCTGGTGCGTCCAGACGTAGGAGGTGGTGCCGACCGGCAGGTAGGGGGTGCCGTCGTCGTAAGCAAAGTGGAACTTATCCGCTACCCGGACCACACCGCGCGACGCCGGTTCGGTGCCTGCCGCTGTAAACGAACCCGTGATCTGGTCCAATGAGCGGGCGTTGCTTTCCGTGGTGAAGGACCAGCCGCCCTCCGCGGGCACCAGCAGACGGATGCGGTAGGTGCCGTTCCCGTCGTAGAAACCCGGAACTCGCAGGGTCCGGTCGCCGCTGCTGAAGGTCGCGTGAAGGTCCACGTCGGTGAACGGGTTGCCGTGCGAGGAACCCTGGAGGGTGAGCTCGAAGCGCTGCCATTTGCGGGCCTCGGCCGGATACTCGGCGGCGGCGCTGCCGGTTTCGACGGAGTCCGGTTCGTAACCGGAGGGCCGCTCGATGTCCCGCACGGAGCGGTCCTGGCCGGCAGGTACGGGGTCCAGCGCCTCGATCTTGGCGAGGATCTCCGCCCTCTTCTGGGGGTCGTTGCGCAGGGATTCCTCGGTGCCGAGGATCAGGCCGAGCTGGTAGTGGTAGAGCGTGTGCAGCAGGGGGTTGGCTGCCAGGTCGGGGACGTGGCTGGCCAGGATCTCGTGCCCTGCGGGGTCGCGCATGACATCGAACAGCGGGGTCTGTGCGGTAAAGGTCGCCATGGTGGCCTTTCTGCGGTGAAAGTGGGGTGGAGGATGGTGGGGACCGGAAGGGCCGGTCAGCCCTTGACGGCGCCGGTGAACATGCCCTGGACGAAGTAGCGCTGGAACAGCAGGTAGACGATCATCACGGGCAGGATGGACATGATGGTGAAGGCGTTCAGCGGGCCGTAGGAGCTGGTGAACTGGGACTGGAAGCCCTGGATGGCCAGCGGGATGGTCTGCGCGGCCTGGTCCTGGAGGATGACAAGGGCGATCGCGTATTCGTTCCAGGTGGCCACGAAGTCCAGGATGAACAGGGCAGCCAGGGCCGGCTTGGACAGGGGCAGGATGATCTGCCAGAACAGCCGCCAGTTGCCGCCGCCGTCTACGCGGACGCTCTCGTCGATCTCTTTCGGCACGGCGCTGAAGAAGCCGTGCAGGATGAAGACCTGGATGGGCAGTCCGAAGCCGATGTAGGGCAGGATCACGCCGAGCGGGTGATTGAGCAGGCCCATGTCCAGGATGGTCTTGAACAGCGGGCCGAGGGCCACCTGGATGGGCACCATGGAACCAAGCGCGAAGGCTCCGAGCAGCAGCTTGCTGTGCTTGAAGCGGATCCGGGACAGGCCGAAGGCCGCAGCGGCGGAGAACAGCAGGCCCAGGGGGACCTTGATCGCTGCGATGAGGAGGCTGTTGCCGCCGGCGGTGAGGAGGTTGCCGGTCTCCAGCGCCTCGGTGTAGTTCTGCCATTCAGGCGAGCCGGGGAACGCGAAGGACGAGGTGGAGAAGATGGCGGCTTCTGACTTCAGGGACGTGAAGATCACGAAGATCAGGGGCATGGCCCAGATGACCATGGTCACGGCCAGGGCGAGCCAGAGGCCGATCCTGACGTAGTCGACGTTGCGGCGTGGACGGGCGGTCCCGTCGGCGTGCTTTGCGCGCCCGAGAGTGAGGGTGCTCATCAGTCTTCGTTTCCTTTGGTGGACCAGATCAGGTAGGGGATGACAAGGACAAGGGTGATGCCCAGCAGCACCGTGGCCACCGCGTTGCCCATGCCGAAGTCGTGCTGCAGGAAGGACTGGGAGTAGGACCACAGGGCCAGCACCTGCGAGGACTGGGCCGGGCCGCCGCCGGTCATGCCGACCACGAGGTCGAAGACCTTGATGGAGTGGACGATGGTCAGCACCAGAACGACGACGACGGTGGGCCGGAGGGCCGGGAACGTCACGTGCCGGAAGACTTTCCAGTTGTTAGCCCCGTCCAGGCGGGCCGATTCGACCAGTTCCTTGGAGACGCTTTGCAGGCCGGCGAGGAAGAGGACCATGTTCAGGCCCGCGATCTGCCAGACGAAGGCGGCGAAGATTGCGTAGATGGCCACCTTGGGGTCGCTGAGGAACGTGACGCCCGAGCCGTCACCGATGTGCCACGCCCTGGCGAGTTCGGAGAAGACGCCGTAGTTCGGGTTGTACATCCAGCGCCACATGTTGGCGATGGCGATCGGCGCCAGGACGCCGGGAATGTAGAAGACGGAGCGGAACAGGTTCCGGCCGAAGATGGGCCGGTTCAGTGCCAGGGCCATCACCAGGCCGAGGCTGGTGGGGATCACCAGGGAGAGCAGAACCCAGACGATCGTGTTCTGCATGGCGGTCCAGAACACCGGATCGGCGGTGAAGAGCCGGACGTAGTTCTTGAAGCCGACGAATACTTGCGGGTCCGCGTTGAAGCCGGACCACTCGAAGAGGCTCAGGCGCACGGCGCTGACCATCGGGCCGATGACGAAGACAACGTAGGCTGCCAGGGCGGGAGCGAGGAAGGGCAGGGCTGCGACGAAGCCGCCGCCGGCGATGCGCTTCAGGAGCGGCTTCTTTGATGGTTGCCGCGTAACGGGGCCCGGTAGTGTCTCCAGGCGCGTGGCTGTGAGCTTAGACAAGAGTAGGTCGCCTTTGATCTGTGGATCGGTCAGTGGGCTGAAGGGCAGGGGTGCTGAAGGGCGGGCCGCGTGCGGGGCGCAGTCCCGCCCTTCAGCGAACGAGCTACTTGCTCGAATCGAGGAACTTCTGGAATTCCGCGCCGGCGTTGGCCGGGTCCAGGCCTCCGGTTGCAACCAGGTTCTGGATCCGCCAGTACTCAGTGGTCTGGGCCTGGGTGAGGTTCTGGTCGTTGTTCATGTACAGGCCCTTGGCGTTCTCGAAGATGCCGTTCCAGGACTTGCTCAGTTCGTCCGAGGCCGCGGGCTTGACTTCCTTGTTCACCGACTGGGTGGAGAACTGGCCCAGGGTTTCCTGCTGGACCGAAGTGGACATCATGAAGTCCAGGAACTTGGCCGCGGCATCCTTGTGCTTGCTGTCCTTGGTGATGTACATGGCCTGCTCAAAGCCGTACATGCGCCCGGTCCCGGTGGGCAGGGGGAACACACCGAAGTCTTCGGCCTTGGCGTTGTCCTTGATCTGGGCGTTGAACCAGTCGCCCTCGAGTGCCATGGCGGCCTTGCCGCTGAAGAACAGGGCGGACGACTCGTCGTTGTTGATGCCGATGAAGCCGGTGTTGAAGTAGTCCTTGGACCATTTCTGGAGGTTGGTGAAGGACTTGGTGACGCATTCCTCCTGACCCCAGTTGGCCTTGTTGGTGACCAGCTTGTCGAACGTCTCGGAGCCGCAGTAGCCCTCAAGGAAGGTGTCCAGCAGGCGCATGACGTGCCAGTTGACGGTGCCGCCGAACTCGATCGGGGTGATGCCGGCGTCCTTGAGCTTGGCGGCGGCGTCGTTCAGCTCGTCGATGGTCGTCGGCAGCTTGGTGATGCCGGCCCTTTCGAACAGGGCCTTGTTGTAGTACAGGGCTTCGCCGTTGAGCTTCCACGGAACGCCGTGGTAGCCGCCATACTGCTTGGCCGGCCCAAGTGCAGCCTCGGTGAAACGCTCCGGCCACTTGTACTGGGTGTACTCGCTGCTGAGGTCAGCGCTGGCGCCGTTCTTGACCAGCTCGCCGCCGAGGCCTGGCCCTGCCCAGAAGTCGTAGATGTCGGGAGCGGCGGAGGTGCCGATGGAGGTCCGCAGCGCGTCCTTGTGCGCGTCAACGGCGCGGTTGGTCTTCTTGATGG
This sequence comes from Arthrobacter sp. NPDC057009, assembly GCF_042673905.1. Classification (NCBI taxonomy): domain Bacteria; kingdom Bacillati; phylum Actinomycetota; class Actinomycetes; order Micrococcales; family Micrococcaceae; genus Arthrobacter; species Arthrobacter sp. NPDC057009. Next base: position 199,123 of record NZ_JBHUSB010000003.1, on the reverse strand, counting down.
TGATGTCCGGATTTGCCGCTTCGAAATCCTTGATGATCTTGTCCTGGGCCGCAGCCGCAGTCGGGGAGGCCGGGTTGATCACCCACCAGTCGAGTTGGGTCTTGCCGGAAGCAGAGGAGCCGGCTCCGGCGGAGCAGCCAGCCAGAACGGCAATGGCGGTCAGAGCAACAGCGCCTTTGGCAAGCAAACGCATCGTCGCGTCCTTTCGTAGGTTTCAGTTGAGGGTGCTTTCGTCACTGCCGTCTCGGCCGAAGATGTGTGACCTAGCCCATAAGGAGTATGGGGGTTTACGATAACTCACGTCAACCGGTTGACCAATATTCCTTCAAAAAAGACAAATCCGCGCAGTTGAGACATGAGTGATCGTAAACTTACCTTGGGACCACATAGGGTGCAGACTGCTGCGAAGAAAGGCGGACATGACGAGATCGAAGGCGGGAGCGCGTCCCAGCATGGCCGACGTCGGCAGGCTGGCCAACGTCTCCACCCAGACGGTGTCGCGCTACTTCACGGGCGTCGGTTACGTCCGCGCCGAGACGCGCGAGCGGATCACCGCCGCCATCGAGGAACTGGGGTATGTGCCCAACCAGTCTGCCCGGGCCCTTCGCACCAGCCGGACGAACTCAGTGGGCGTACTGACCATGGGCGCCTTTGTCTACGGAAGCGCGGGCGTGCTGACGGGATTGGGATTTGCGGCCCGCGAGGCCGATTTCACCCTCACGATTGCCGCGCTGAATCTCGACTTTGAGGCAAAGAACTGGGAAGCCGAGGCTCGGCGGGCACTGGCGCATTTCAAGTCCATCCAGGTCGACGGGGTAGTTGTTTCCACACCGCTGCCCGGCGTCGACAAGCTGCTCGCCGGCTGGGACCAGTCGACGCCGCTGATCACGGTTTCGGAGCTTCCGTCCTCCGACGAAGGCTCAGCAGGCACGCATTCGCACGCGGCCGGCTGGGAGGCGACCCGCCACCTCATCGGACTGGGACACCGTGACATCCTGCATGTGGCCGGACCCTCCACCCGCAATGAAGCCCGGGAGCGTGAGCGCGGCTACCGTGATGCCATGCAGAGCGCCGGCCTTAACCCCCAGGTGCTCGATGTCGCCAAGGACTGGTCCTCGGACGCCGGATACCAGGCAGGCGAAGCCGCAGAGTCCGGCACGTTCACGGCTGTTTTCGCCGCGAATGACGAGATTGCCCTCGGCTTCATGAGTGCCATGGAGAAACGCGGACTCCGGGCGCCCCGGGACTTTTCCATCGTCGGGGTGGACGACATGCCTGCCGCCGCCTACTTCTCGCCGCCGCTGACCACCATGAAGCTCGACTTCCAGGCACTGGGCATCGCCACGTTCAAGATGCTCCACCACCAGATCCTGACCGGAGAACCTGCCCGGCATTACGTCGTCGAACCCGAGCTCGTGATCCGTGACTCGACGTCGCGCGTGGCCGGTAAGTAGCCGGACACCGGGGGCACCCGCCGCCCAACCCCAGCACCGCTCCGGCTGTGCTTCCCTGGATGAACGTTGGGTGAAAAGTAGGGACACCCGGCCGGGCAGCGGACTCCTCTGGCTATCCTTTGCCCATGGTTCCCCTTACACCCGGGGTGCGGATCCGCGCCAAACTGCCCTGCAGAACGTCATGACCATGGTGGACCAGGAACACGCCGGCCCTCTCGAGACGCCAGGGGATGCGCATCCGGAGTGGACCCTGATGTACCGCAAGGGCATGTCCCGGAAGAAGATCGCCGAACTGGCCCGGGTCAAGGCCTCCGCCGTCGCGGCCCACCTTGCGGCAGTCAAGGCCGCCGATCCCGCCCTGAAAACCGAACACCGCGCAGCAACTGCCGCCGGAACAAGCTACGCGGCACCAGGCCTCAAGCGCCTGTATCAGCTGCTGGCCATGGTCGACGCAACGGGCCGCTACCCGTCCCGCAACGCCGAGGACAAGGCGGAGCGGGAACTGGCCCAGTGGCTGCGGCGCCGCCGCCGCGACGCGGACGCCGGCATCCTGCATCCGATCATCGCCGCAGGCCTGTCCGTCCTGCCCGACTGGCGCCGCAGGCCCCGGGAGGTCAGGGAGGAGCAGCAGTGGCAGAACCATCTGCAGCAACTGGCCGCGTACCGGGCTGCGGGACACCCCTGTCCCCGCACCACCCCCGGCGTGGCCGGGCCGGAAAAGGAACTCGGCGGCTGGCTGCGCAGCCAGCGGTACAAGTTCCGCCACGGCGACCTCACCCCTGATCGGACAGACGCGCTGGATGCCGCCCTGCCGGGATGGCGCGCAGGCGGCAAGGCGGCTGGCGGGGATTCCCCGCCTGACGACGAATAATAGAGACGCAGGATCAGTCGCCCACCGCTTCTCGGCCCCGCCGCACGATGAGCGGGTCGGGTTCGTACACCACGGAAGTGTCCTTGCCCTCGTAGTCGAACTGGTTGAGGAAGAAGCGCAGGGCGTTGATCCGGCCGCGTTTCTTGTCGTTGGATTTGATGGTGATCCACGGCGCGTCGTCCGTGTCGGTGCGCAGGAACGTCTGCTCCTTGGCGTCGGTGTAGTCATCCCACCTGTCGAGTGAAGCCAGGTCCATGGGCGAGAGCTTCCATCGCCGGACGGGGTCGATCTGGCGGATGGCGAAGCGCGTGCGCTGCTCGCGGCGGGTCACGGAGAACCAGAACTTGTTCAGGTGGATTCCGGAGTCCACCAGCATCCGCTCGAACTCCGGGACCTGCCACATGAAGCTGCGGTACTCCTCGTCCGTGCAGAAGCCCATGACCTTTTCCACGTTGGCGCGGTTGTACCAGGAGCGGTCGAACATCACGATCTCGCCCGCCGTCGGAAGGTGCTGGACGTAGCGCTGGAAATACCACTGCCCCTGTTCCCGGTCGGAGGGCTTGCCGAGCGCCACGGTCCTGGCCGACCGGGGATCCAGGTGCTCGGTGAAGCGCTTGATCGTCCCTCCCTTGCCGGCCGCGTCCCTGCCCTCGAACACGATCACGTTCTTGAGCCCGTTGTCCTGGCCCCAGTACTGGAATTTCAGCAGCTCGATCTGCAGCAGGTACTTCTCCATCTCGTACTCCCGGCGGGTCATCCGCTCCGCATACGGATAGTCCTCCCGCCACGTCTCCACCGCGGATCCGCCCGGGTCGATCAGCTCGGGGTCCTCGCCCTGCCCGCCGCTGACCGTGTACCCCGATTCCACGAGGTCGTCGATCGCCTGGCGCAGGTTTTCCCGGACCCACCAGTCTTCGCCGGGCACCATTGGGTTGGAGGACTGTGCCATCGGGATCTCCTTCACGTCAGCGGATCGTGGTCCGGATTTTAACAGGCCAGCTTAAAGCCCAGGTGAACGAGGCGGCGCCCGGCTACACCTCCGGGATGACAACCACGGGTCGGCGCTGGATGCCCATAAGCCGGGCAGACACGGACTGCTCAAGCATCCGGTTGAAACGCGCCCGGGCGCCGTGGCGGGGACCTCCGACAACGATTGCCGAGGCTCCGGTGCTGTCGGCCAGCCGGGCCAGGGCATCCGGGACGGAACCGTTGAGCACCCGAAGGGACCACGTCTCACCAGGGGCGCCCAGGACGGCTTCAATCGAGGACCGCACGTCAGCGGCCGGGAACAGCGCTTCACTGTTGGTGTTGGGGTCGATGGAGCTGGCCGTGCGCGACCGTGCAGGTTCGAATTCAGCCAGGTAGCCGGAGGGGTCCACGAAAGCGCAGATGAGGTGCACGCCCAGCCCATCGGCGAGGCCAGCAGCGCCGGCAATCAACCGCCGGGGCGGCTCCCATGGCACGCCAAGGATCAGAGGTCCGTCTGTCCATGCGGATCCCTCGTTCCGGCCGGTGTCCATGCGCCCACCCTACGCGTCACGGCCCGGCCTATACATTGCCGCCCGGCGTGCCCTCAGGCTTCCAGGACCTGCCGAATCCCGAATTCCCCCACCGAGAACATCCGTGGGTTGTCGTCGGAGTTGCTCACCATCGCGGTCGACAGGACGAGTGCCCAGCCGCGGGCACGGACCCAGGTGGCACTGTCCACCGAGGAGCCAAAGGCGCCCCTGAAGCGCTGGCGCGTCCCGGCGTCGAACATCAACCAGCCGACGGCGAGATCCACTGCCGGATCCCCGGCCCCGACATCGCCGAAATCGATCACGCCAGCCAGTGACCCGTCGGCTGCCAGCAGGATGTTGGCCGGATGCAGGTCCCCGTGGAGCATCATTGCCGGACCGTCCCAGGCTGCGGCCGCACGGGCTTCGCCCCACACCGCCTTCAACCCGGCGGCGTCGGAGTAGCGTTCCCGGTCAGCGAGCCTTTCCAGCAGCACCGCGTCCCTGTCCGCCAGCGGCACCCCGCGGACGGGATTCACCGGGACGTCCGCTTCCGCGGGAACGTGCAGGGACAGGAGAAAGGCGGCCAGGCCGTCAGCGGCGTGGTCGCGGTCCGCCGGACCGGCGTCGGCAGCAGGAGCGCCGTGGACCCACCGCACGATGCTCCACGGCCAGGGAAAGTCCGGCGTCGGCCAGCCGGCGTGGACGGGTACGGGAACCGGGACCGGCGAACGGCCGGCGATGCCGGGAAGGTACCGCTGCTCATGCAGGACCAGCGGCACGGCCTCCTCGCGGCGGGGCAGCCTGACCGCCAGGTCCGCACCGAGCCGGAATGTCGCGTTGTCCCAGCCGTTCGCGACCCGCTCCAGGGAGCGGCCGGCGAGGTCGGGCCGCTGGTCCCGGATGAGGGCATGGACGACGGCGGGACTCACCTCCACCGTGGCCGGCGGCATTCCTGCCATGAAGACTCCCGCCTTTCCCGTCCCTAGTAGACGGTTCCCTCCAGCAGTTCGGCAAGCCGGGCCGCAGCGCGCCGCAGTTCGGGGACCCCTGCCTTCAGCCCGTCCTCGGTGGCTGCCTCCACGGGGCTGGTCAGCGCGATTGATTCGCTGGGCAGCCCGGACCTGCTGATGGCCACAGCGACTGAGAGCACTCCGGTGGCACGCTCGTCGGCCGAGTAGGCGTAGTCCGTTCCGGGTTCGGGCAGGCGGGCCTTGAGCTCGGCCAGGCTGAAGTCGGGCTTTTCGTGCCCGGCCACCACCGCTCCCTGCACCACACCCTCGAGGTGTTCGTCCGGGGCACCGGCCAGCAGGATCTTGCCGGCAGCACCAACGGTGAGGGGCAGCCGCTTGCCCAGGGGCATGTCATACCGCAGCGGGGCGTCGCCGTCGACGCGGACCACCAGGATGCGTTCAAAGCCCAGGCGGGTGTACAGGGACGCGGTCATTCCAGTCTGCGCCGCCACCTGCTGGAGCACGGGGCGGGACGCGGTCACCAGGGGGTCGTTTTCAATGTAGCTGCGTGCCGCGGGCAGGACGGCCGGTCCGATCCGGTACGTCTTGTCCGTCTGGCTGACCATGCCGAAGTCCTGCAGGACCCGCAGGATGCGCAGCGTCGTGGGCAGGCTCATGCCGCAGTTCCGCGCCAGGTCGCTGAGCCGCTGCGGCCGGTCGGCCCGCTGCAGTTCCGCGAACACTTCCATCGCGCGGGACAGCGAGCGCATGTTGGAGGGCTTGCCGCCGTCGTCCGCCGCAGTGCCAGGCTGGGCATTGGTGACCGTCATTCTTTCATTCTATGTAACTTCTGCCTTCATTCCCTCCGCTTGACAGCACCTGTGGGCCGTGTCACTATTTCTTCTGATGTAAGAGACTTTCATTCTATGAAAGCAATTGGAAGGCATTTCGAATGACAACGGAGTCGACCATGACCCAGACCCCTGCCCGGGCGAGGCCAGCGCGCAGCGTTCTGGCAGGGATCACCGCCTTCGCGGCACTGGGCGCCTACGTACTGGTTAGTTCGGTGGGTCTCGGCCTCTGGACTTCCCTGGGACCCGGGCCCGGACTGTTCCCGTTCGCCATGGGCGCGCTGCTCGCGTCGATGTCGGTGCTGTGGCTGTTGCAGGAGCTCAAGAAACCCAGCGCCGCCGGTGAGGGTGCCGACCGCGGACTGGTGACAGCCGTCGTCGTCAGCCTGCTGGTGCTGGCCGCGGTGATGGACCTGCTCGGCTTCCAGCTGAGCATGTTCCTCTTCCTGATGTACCACCTGAAGATCCGGGGAAAGAGGAGCTGGCTGTCCTCTCTGCTGACCGCTTTGGCCGGAAGCGTCGGAGCCTTCTACGCCTTCAACTACGGACTGAACGTGGCCCTGCCCGTCTCATCCATTACCGTCCTGAACCTGATCGGACTCTAGACATGGACACCCTCAATGAACTGCTGAACGGTTTCGCGGCCGCGCTGACGTGGCAGAACCTCATCTTCGCGTTCCTGGGCTGCCTGCTCGGCACAGTCATCGGCGTGCTGCCGGGCATCGGCCCCGTGGCAGGCGTTGCCCTGCTTATTCCGCTCACGCTGAACATGGACGCCACCGGCTCGATCATCATGCTCTGCGCCATCTTCTACGGCACTGCCTACGGGGGAACCATCACGAGCGTGCTGCTGAACACGCCGGGTGAGGCGGCATCGGCGATCACCACCATCGACGGCCACGCCATGACCAAGATCGGCAAGGCCGGCGCTGCCTTGACCATCGCCGCCATCGGTTCCTTCGTCGGCGGCACCATCGCCACGCTCGGACTCGTGGCCGCCGCCAAACCACTGGGCGAGCTCGGCCTACTGGTCGGCCCGCCGGAGTTCTTCGCCCTCATGGTCGTCGGCATCTCCCTGCTGGTGGCGCTGGCAGGAAAGTCCATGGTCAAGGCCCTGATCTCCGGGGCCCTGGGCCTGCTGATCTCCATGGTTGGCATCGACCCCGTCGCGGGAGCCCCGAGGTTTACGTTCGGCGTGGACCGGCTCCTGGACGGCGTGAGCTTCGTGGCCGTCATCGTGGGTGTCTTCGGCCTGTCCGAGATCCTCTCCTACCGCAAGGGCGAGTCGACGGTGGTGCACGCCCCCGGCTTCCGTTCGCTGCTGCCCACGGGCAAGGAATGGCGCCGCAGCGCGCCGGCCATGGCCCGCGGAACCGGCATCGGCTTCGGGCTTGGCCTGATCCCCGGCATGACCGGATCGGTCGCCTCCCTGCTCTCCTACGGTGCCGAGAAGAAGTTCTCCAAGTACCGCAACGAGCTCGGTAGCGGGGCCGTCGAGGGTGTCGCCGGGCCGGAAACAGCCAACAACTCGCACGCCAACGCGGCACTCATCCCCCTGTTCACCCTCGGAATCCCGGCTTCGCCGACCATCGCTGTCCTCATGGGGGCCTTCCTGCAACAGGGCCTGACCCCGGGGCCGACGCTGTTCACCGAGCACTCCGAAATTGCCTGGGCGATCATCGCAAGCCTCTTCATTGGCAACCTGCTGCTGGTGCTGCTGAACGTTCCCCTGGTGGGGCTCTGGACCTCGATCCTGCGGGTGCCGTCCTCCATCCTGACCGCACTGATCCTGCTCTTCATGGTCATCGGCGCCTACACCATCAACTTCAGCGTCTTCGACGTCTTCGTCATGATCGGCTTCGGCCTGCTGGGCCTGGCCCTGCGGCACCTGGAGATCCCGCTGGCCCCCATGGTCCTCACCCTGGTCCTGGGCCCGCTCATGGAACGGTCGCTGCGCGAATCACTGGAAATCTCCCAGGGCGACTTCGGCATCTTCCTCAACCGCCCGATCTCCATGGTCCTGATCATCCTCGGCGCGCTGATCATCTGCAGCCCGCTGCTGAAGCTCCGCAAGCCCAAGGCGCTGATGGACGACGACCCCGAAACCTAAACCGTCCCCAACCTACAAAACAACCAGCCTCTTCGAAGGAGAAGACCCTTGTCACCCAAGAACCTGTCACGCAAGAAAGTAACCGCGGCCCTCGCCGGAGCCGCCCTGCTCGCCCTAACCGGATGCGGCGCCAACGCCGGCACAAACGCCGCCTCCGGGGACGACTTCCCCAGGAAGGGCAAGAGCATTGAGCTCATCGTCGCGTTCTCCTCGGGCGGCGCCGTGGACACCGCAGCACGCCTCGTCCAGCCCGTCCTGGAAAAGGAGCTTGGCACCAACGTCGAGGTCATCAACAAGCCGGGCGCCGGCGGCCAGATCGGCTACACCCAGCTCACCAGCGCCAAGCCCGACGGCTACACCATCGGCGCCACCGGTTCCCCGTCCGTCGTCGTATCCCCGCTGGACCCGGCGCGCGGTGCGAAGTACACGCGCAGCAGCTTCCAGCCGCTCGGCCGCCAGGTCATTGACCCCGCCGTCATTGCCGTCCAGCCGGACAGCCCGTACAAGACCCTCAAGGAACTCCTCGATGCGGCCAAGGCCAAGCCGAAATCCATGACCGCGAGCACCACCGGCCTGCAGACCGGCGAGCACTTCGCGATGGCCCAGATCCAGGAGACCACGGGCGCCGAGTTCGCCCCGGTCCACTTCTCCGAGGGCGCCTCCCAGGCCACCACGGCATTCCTGGGCAAGCACGTGGACATCCTGGTGGCGAACGTCAGTGACGTGACCGACCTGACCAAGCAGAACAAGGCCCGTGTCCTTGGCGTCATGACCGCCGAGCGGTCCCCGTCGCTGCCGGACGTGCCCACGTTCAAGGAAAGCGGGTACGACGTCGAGGCCGGCACCGCCCGCGGCTACTCCGCCCCCGCCGGCCTGCCGGACGCCGTTGCCAAGAAGCTCGAGGCCGCGCTCCAGAAGGCCATCGAGGACCCGGAGGTCGTCAAGAAGATGAACGACCTCGGCCTGCAGACCAGCTACCTCTCCGGCAAGGACTACGAGACGTTCTGGGCCGGCCAGGAGGGGGACTTCAAGAAGGTCCTGCCGCTGGTTCAGAAGAAGGACTAGCCCAGAAGAAGGACTAGCCCGAACGCTCCCCCGCCCGTCCCAGCCCACACCAACACCACCAGGGAAGACTTGCCATGACCACCCCCGCCCTTCAGGACACCTCCTTCATCCGCCCGGACCAGGAACTGGTCGAGCGGCTGGCCAAGCTGCCCGCCGCGAACATCGGTGACGCCATGGACCGGCTGGGCGTCGCCGACTCAGCGATCCAGGCGATCTGGCCCGGGGCGAAAATCGCCGGACCGGCCTTCACTGTCTGGACCCGCCCCGGCGACAACCAGGGCATCCACGAGGCCCTGAAGCAGGCCAAGCCGGGCGACGTCATCGTGGTCTCCGGCGGCGGCGACGAGTCCCGCGCCCTGCTGGGCGAGCTGATCGGCGAGCGTGCCATCAACCTCGGCATCGCCGGCTTCGCCCTTGACGGCGCTGCCCGCGATGCCGAGGCCCTGGGCGAAATCGGCATGCCGGTCTTCGCCCGTGCGGTCACCCCGGCAGGCCCGTACAAGAACGGGCCGCACCGAATCGGCGGTCCGGTCGCCTTCGGCGGCGTTCCGGTCCTGCCGGGCGACATCATCATCGGCGACTCCGACGGCGTCGTCGTCATCCCCCGTGAGCAGGCCGCGGCCGTGGCGGACGCCGCAGAAGCAGTTTTCGCAGACGAGACCAACCGCCGCGCGTCGATCATCGCCGCGCGCGGCCAGGAGTAAGGAAAGACCTCCCATGACAAAGTGCACCATCATCGGCCTGGGCGAAGCAGGAGCTGCCTACGCCGAAGCCCTGGCTGCCGCCGGCCACCAGGTCACCGGCTTCGACCCGGTGGCCCCGTCCACCCCGCCGGGAATCACCCGGGCGGCCACCGCCGCCGAAGCCTGCCGGGACGCGGAGATTGTCCTGGTGCTCACCGGCGCCGCCGCCGCCCGCAGCGTCGCCGAGGACTGCCTGCCGGTGCTTCCGGCCGGCAGCACCTACGCGGACCTCACCTCCTCCTCCCCCACTGTCATGGAGGAACTCGGCCAGCTGCCCAGCCAGGCGCTGTTCGCCGACGTCGCGATCCTCGGCCCCGTCGCCGCCCTTGGAGTCAAGACGCCGCTCATGGTCAGCGGTCCCGGTTCGGCTGCGGTGGCACAGCTGCTGACGCCGTTGGGGCCCGACATCGAAATTGCCGACGGCGGGCCGGGGGCGGCTATGTCCCACAAGCTGCTGCGCAGCGTACTGATGAAGGGTCTGGCGTCGGTTGTTGTCGAAGCCGTCACTGCCGGCCGGGCAGCAGGGCTGGAAGACTGGATCCGGGAGCAGATCGCGCGTCAGCTCGCTGGCGACGGCCAGGCCGTCATCGACAGGTTCCTCACCGGAACGGCCAAGCACGCCGTGCGCAGGTCCCGGGAAATGCAGGACACCGCCAGCTATCTTGCAGAGCTCGGCGCCCCGGCGGAAATGACGGAAGCCTCGGCGGCCGCCCTGGCCCGGATCGCCGCAATCCCGGCACCGGAGGCAGCCCTGCGCTGACCGCGCATGAGGCAGAATCAATGAACAGGGAGTCAACGATGAACCCCGAAACCAACAAACAGCCCGAAGGAGCAGCCCGATGACCGGCATCTGGGCGCTGGGAGCCTACCTGGCCGTCATCCTGCTCTGGACGACTGTCATCAAGCGCAGCGTCGGCGAAGCCATGCTCCTGGGGTTCCTCGTTGTCCTTCCGTTCACCGGGGCCGCCGCACAGGTGGGCTGGAGCTCGTTCTACGACGCCATCACCGATGAGATCGTCTACGCCACCATGGCGTTTGTTTTCATGGGGTACCTGCTGGAGCGGACGGGCGTGCTGGACCGGCTCATCGACCTGTTGAACTCCCTGATCGGCGGCGTCAAGGGCGGCCCGGCCTGGGTCTCCACGGTCGCGTCGGCCGGCCTGGGCGGTGTGGTCCACAACCAGGCCGCGATCGCGGCGACCGTGGGCTCGGTGACCATCCCCTGGATGGAAAAGTCCCGGCTCGACAAGCCGTCGGCGGCCACGCTCGTGGCCGGGAACGCCGGAATGGGCATTACTTTTCCGTTCAGTGCCTCCATGTTCGTCCTCGTAGGATCCGCCACCGTCGGCCCGCTGCTGCAGGTCAACGACCTTGTCCTTCCCCTGCTGCTGGGCGGGCTCTGGTGCTTCCTGCACCGCCTGATCATCACCTACGTGCTCATCCGCAAAAGCGGCATGGCGCCCCTGGACCACGCCCACCGGACGCCCATCCGGCGGGCGTTCAGCCATGGCTGGGCCACCCTGCTCCTGTTCGCCGTGGTGGCCATCCCCCTGATCATCACCTCCGGTGCCATCGCCGCAGCCCTGACGGACTGGGCCGGCGCGGACGTGACCAAAGCGGTCAGCGTCATCGTCTGGATCCCGGTGATCCTCATCATCACCGGGGCCATCCTGGGCCGGAAGCGGCTGCCGCGCGGCCCGAAGGCATACTGGGACTTCCTGCAGCAGTCCGCCCCGCGCTTCGGCGTCGTGGGCGTCACGGTGGTGTTCGCGTTCGCCGGCGCCAACGCCCTGGCCGCAACCGGCCTGCCCAAACAGATGACGGCACTGCTGAACGAGCTCCAGCTGCCGCTGTGGCTGCTGGCCGTCCTGATCGGGCTGATCGTCATCGCCGTCGCCGCGCCCCTGTCCGCGACGGCGACCATGGCCGCCGTCGGAACCGTCGGCGTGGCCACACTGGTAGCCGCCGGCGTGCCTGCCACCACGGCGGCAGTGGCCGTGCTGGTCTTCTCCTCCTGCGAGGCCGCGGTCCCGCCGGGAGGTGCCCCCTTGTACGTTGCCTGCGGCATCGCCGACGTCGACCCGATCAAGACCTTTGCCCGCCTGTTCACCCTCTACGCCCTGCCCCTGCTGGCCATCGGCGTGCTGATCGCCGTCGGCGTTCTCCCCATCGGCGTTCCCCTCTAGGAAGCATGGAAATGCAGAAGCTACGACGCACCGTCAACTCCGTCTTCGTGGCCAGCCTGGCCCTACTGCTCATCGCCGGCATCGTGTTCGTTGCCGGGCAGGCCCTCGCCCTGGTCACTGGCCAGGGCGAGTGGCTGGCAGCCCTGAATGAGGGCGTCAAGGTCCCGGCCTGCATCGCCGCGTCCATCTGCGCCATCACCGGCTTCCTGCTCAGCTACAAGCAGCCGGCAAAACAAGACCAGCGGCAGCAGGAAGCCCGTACCCCATGACCGCGACGGAATCCGACACCACCTACCCCTCGTACAAGTCCCTGCTGGAACGGGATGGGCACCTCTCGGGGACCTCGTGGGGCCTGTTTCCCGACGCCGGACGCGGCACCCCGTCCTTCATCGGCCCGGACGCCGTCAGGGAAGCCGCCGGCTGCATCCGGACCGGCACCGCCTTCGGCCTCGACTACCCCGCCGACGCCTTCGACCCCGGCATGTCCCTGAAACGGCGGGCTCCCCGGCACACGATCTACTCGGCGCACCCTGCCCACCGCGACGACTACCTCGACGGGTACTACCTCCAGGGCTCCAGCCAGATCGACGGCCTCCGGCACCGCCGGGCAGACGATGTGGGCTTCTACAACGGCACGCCCGACGACCGCATCCGGGAAGGGACCGCCGACCTCGGCATCCAGACGTGGGCCGAGCAGCCCATCGTCGGCCGCGGCATCCTGGTGGACCTCGATGGCTACTGCCGGGAACAGGGCACGCCGATCGACCACGCGGCCGGGCAGCCGCTGGGCCTCGCGCTGGTCCAGGCCGCCGCCGCAGCGCAGTCCGTGTCCCTCCGGCCCGGGGACATCCTCATGCTGCACACAGGGTGGTGCGAATGGTTCCTCTCACTGCCGGCAGAGGACAAGGAGAGCCTCCGTGACAGCCGGCGGGCCAGCGGCATCGAACAATCATCCGAGTTCGTTGCCTGGGCCTGGGATAACCGACTCGCTGTCATCGCCGCGGACAACTTCGCCGTCGAATGCCTGCCGGCGGTCCCCACGAGCCCGTTCCGGGACACGGCCCCGAACGATCACGGCATGATGCACCAGCAGCTCCTCGCCAAGCTCGGCCTGCCCCTGGGAGAACTCTGGCAGCTCGGCCCGCTCAGCCGGCACCTCAGGGCGGCCGGCTCCTGGGATGCGTTCGTCACCATCAAGCCGCTGAACATCACCGGGGCCACCGGTTCGCCCGCCAATGCGACGGCGGTGACGTAGCGAGATTGCCTTCCGGTCACAATTTAGCAAGCCTGCTTACCATTTCATCGTAAGCATGCTTATTATTGTGGCGCACTGGTTCACCAGTAGCAGCAGACCCGCACCGGAGAGCAGAAAGGCCACCACATTGGCGACCACAAACAGGACCACCGGACGCACAACCAACTTGCAAAAGGCCGCACAGGGCGTAGGAGCAGTTTTCCTGCTCGTCGGCGTCCTCGGCTTCATTCCCGGGATCACCAGCAACTACGATTCCCTGAGCTTCGCAGGGCACGGCTCCGAAGCCCTGCTCCTGGGCATCTTCCAGGTTTCCGTGCTGCACAACATCGTCCACCTGCTGTTTGGAGCAGCGGGACTGGCGATGGCCCGGTCCCACAGCGGGTCCAGGAACTTCCTGCTCTACGGCGGCGTCGTTTACCTCGTTCTGTGGCTGTACGGCCTGCTGGTCGACCACGACAGCGCCGCCAACTTTGTCCCGGTCAACAGTGCTGACAACTGGCTCCACCTGCTTCTTGGCCTGGCCATGATCGCTTTGGCGATTCTGCTTTCCCGCGACCCGCGCGCGAGGGGAGCTGCCCCGTCGCGCTGAGCGGCGGACAGTTGACTGCCTGGATGGCGGCACCGCCGGCGCCCTCGTTGCCGGCGGTGCCGCCATCGGCATTTCCGCACGGCAGCCAAATCCTGCCCATGTTGCCACCACACCCGGGCGGCCACCGGTCATGGGAGGTCCCGACGGCGCCTCCCAGCCCCTGGACTTGTTACCCGCGTCACATTCGTCTATCGTTGTCGGGGGCCACAGCGTGGTGGCCCTTTCTAAAACGGGGAGAAAACTTAGTGAACGAGAAGCTGCGGGTGCTGGTCAGCGTTGACCTCGACGGCGCCAAGGCTCAGGTTAAGACCCAGGGCCACGTAACTATTCAAAGCATTCAGGGCCTGTACGACGTGATGAAGCGCGCGGACTCCCTGGTCCCCGGGCTGGCTCTGGAACTGGACATGACCCTCGCCGACGTGGAACCCCAGGCCATGGAGGAGCTCCGTGGCTGCGCGCGCACCCGTCACCTGCCCGTCCAGGTGGACCCGCTCCAGCGCGACTACCGGTTCAGCATCCTGGCACCGAAGGTTGCAGCGCCGAAGCTTGCAGTACTTCCGGTGGCCGAATCAGTGCTGGCAGCCGCCTGACCCTAAATCCCCGCGACCCAGTCGTCGTCGTACAGTCCATCGCGGAAGTGCGTGCGGAGGTACGCACCCACAACCGCGGCGCCCAGGTCGCCGGTCTCAGGTGCCACCACCTTGCCATCGATCCGGCGGGCCAGCCGGCGGGTAAAGCGTTCCAGGCCGGGGTCGTCGCCGAGCCGGAAGAAGGTGGCCTGCGTGCCGGCACGGCCCAGCCGCTCCAGTTCGGCGACCGTCACGCGGATGGTCTCCTGGTCCGGGGGCCAGCAGAACCACGACTCGCCGTCCGGCAGCAGGTGCGCGGTGGGCTCGCCGTCGGTCACCACAAGGAGGACGGGCTGCATTGACGGGTGTTTGCGGAAGAACCGGCCGGCCAGCAGCAGGCCGTGGTGCAGGTTGGTCCCCTGCTCCCGCAGGGCCGGCAGCGCAGTCAGCTCGCCGATGTCCGTCGCCTGTGCGTAGCGGCCGAACGTGATCAGCTGCAGCCGGTCCCCGCGGAACCGGGTTGAAACGAGGTGGTGCAGGGCGAGCGCGGTGCGCTTCATGGGCACCCAGCGCCCCTCGGCGGCCATTGAGAACGACACGTCCGCGAGGAGGACGACGGCGGCCTGGGTCCGCGCCTCCGTCTCCGCCACCTCGATGTCGCCGACGGCGAGGTGCAGTCCGCCGGCCGGATCACCGCCGTCGGCCATGGTGCGGCGGATGGCGTTGGTCATGGTGCGGGTGACATCCCAGGGCTCGGCGTCGCCGAACTCCCACTGCCGGCTGGAGCCGGTCTGCTCTCCGGCGGCCCCGGCAACCCGGGTGTCCCGGCGGCCCTGCCGTCCGGACAGCTGCTTGGCGGCGTCCCGCAGCAGCGACTTCCCAAGCCGCCGCATGGCCTGCGGCGACAGCCGGAGGTCGCCGTCGGAGCCGCGGCGCAGGTAGCCGCCCTCCTGCATGGCCCGTTCAATCTCGGCAAGGGTGCGCGCCGTCACTGCGGCGTTCTGGCCCAACTGCCGCGCCAGGGCATCCAGGTCCAGGTCGTCGAGTGTGGACCCGTTGTACGACTGGGAGAGCTGTTCGGACAGCTCGTCGAGCTCGGCGATGTCCTGCAGCACACCGGTGCCGTCGCCCAGCCCGAGCCCTTCCTGGCCGCCGAAGCGTTCGGAGCCGCTCCAGTCCTCGCCGGGCCGCAGGGCGCGCAGGCTGTCGTCGAGCTGGTTGAGCTGTGCCATCAGTTCGGCCGAGCCGAAGGCCTGGGCGGACAGCCGCGTCAGCTCGTCGCGCTGCTCTGCGGACATCGACTGCAGGAGGCGCTGGGCTGCGGCCGCGCGCTTGGCAAGGGCGTCCACCAGCTCCTCGACTGACTGCGGGTTCTCCGGAAAGAAGTCACCGTGCTTGGCCATGAACTCCCGGAAATCCGCGTCGGTGTCCTCGCCGCGCCGGTGCTTGCCCAGCAGTTCGTTGAGGTCGCGCAGCATCTCAGCCACGGCTTCGCGGTCCTCATCCGTGGCATTCTCCAGCGCGTGCTTCATGCCGGCAAACCGCTGGTCAAGAACCTCCCGGCCCAGCAGGTCCTTGATCCTCTCGTACGCCTCCCGGGCACTGCTCGACTGCCAGTCATAGGACGCGAGCTCATTGACCGCAGCCGCCGTGGACGGTGGCAGGTTCTCCAGCTGCATCTCGCGGAAGGCGCGGTCGGTGTTGTCCATCATGGCGTCGCGCGCCAGCTGCTTGCGCTCCTCCAGCACGGCCGTGTCGAGCAGCTTCCTGACCTCGTTGAGTGTGCCGTCCAGCCGGTGTTGGCCCAGCAGTTCACGCCGCCGCTGCTGGACGCGCCGGGCCAGGTCGTCGAGCCCGTCGCGGTTCTGGCCGCCCCGCCGCAGGTACTCCTGCAGGGCGTGCCGCGGCGAGTACCCCGCCATGACGTCCTCGGCGACGGCGTCCAGCGCCTCCGTCAGATCCACCGGCGGGGCCAGCGGATCGGGGCCTCCGGCGTACCGGCCGTACCTGGACCGGTTATGCAGGGTCATCATGCCTCCTGTACCAAAGCGAGAACTGGGCTTAGCCGTAGACCGTTTCCTCGTCGTCGGACTCCTTGGAGATCCGCCGGGCGAGGTAGAGGCCCTCCAGGGCAAGTTCGACGGCGGCAGCCCGCTGGCCGTCGTTTTCCGCGCCCAGGCGCTCACTGATTTTGTCGTAGAGACTTGAGCCGTTGAGGGACGGCAGGTTCGCCAGGAACTCCCGCGCCGTGACCTGGTCCCCCGTGGTGACGGTCTTGTGTCCGTCGAGCGCGGCCACCAGCGGGCCCATGTCGATGCCCTTGAAGTGCGCCCGGCAGGCTTCGGCGGTGGCCGTCCGCAGGAGGTGGTCCAGGACGCCCTGCTCGCGCCCCTCCTCACCCGACTCAAACTCAATCTTTCCGGTGAGGACCTCCACCGCGGTCTCCAGGTCGATGATCCGCGCCACCGCATGGTCCTCCCCGCGGACGCTGGCCCGGCGCAGTGCTGCGGCGGCAACGGTTTCGGCGCCCGCGATGGCGAACCGGGCGGAAACCCCGGAAGTCTGGTTGATGGCCGGGGACTGGCGCAGCGCCCGCGTGTAGCGGGCCAGAATCTCAAGGAGGACAGGCGGGACGTCGGCCACCAGCTTCCCCTCCTGCCGGATGACGGAGACCTCGTCATCGAGCTCGATCGGGTAGTGGGTGCGGATTTCAGCACCGAAGCGGTCCTTCAGGGGCGTGATGATCCGGCCGCGGTTGGTGTAGTCCTCAGGGTTGGCCGACGCGACGACGAGCACGTCCAGCGGCAGGCGCAGCACGTAGCCGCGGATCTGAATGTCGCGCTCCTCCATCACGTTCAGCATCGACACCTGGATCCGCTCGGCAAGGTCGGGCAGCTCGTTGATGGCGATGATCCCGCGGTTGGAGCGCGGAACGAGGCCGTAGTGGATGGTTTCCGGGTCGCCGAGGCGGCGCCCCTCCGCCACCCGCATCGGGTCGACGTCGCCGATGAGGTCGGCGACCGACGTGTCCGGTGTCGCGAGCTTTTCGACATACCGTTCGGAGCGGTGCCGCCAGGCCACCCGCATGCGGTCCCCTTCGGTGAGCGCACGGGCGCGGGACTGCTCGGTGATCGGCTCGTACGGGTGCTCGTTGAGTTCCGATTCCTCGATCACCGGGGACCACTCGTCCAGCAGCCCGGCCAGGGTGCGGAGCAGCCGCGTCTTGCCTTGCCCGCGTTCGCCGAGCAGGACGACGTCGTGCCCGGCGATCAGGGCACGCTCAAGCTGGGGAAGGACGGTGCGGCTGAATCCGAACAACCCGGGCCACGGATCGCGGCCGGCGGCCAGCGCGGCGACCAGGTTGTCGCGGATCTCGTGGCGCAGGTCCTTGTGGACGTGCCCGGAAGCACGCAGTTCGCCAACGGTGAAGATATCGGGACGATCACTCACCCCTCTACCGTAGTCCCGGACCGCGCAGGGAATCGAGGGATTTCCTCGGAAAGCAGTGCGTAAGAGAGCTGCACGGGGCAGGCGGCGAACGCTTAGGCTTGTGCTGTGACTGCCGCACCGCCGTCGAAACCGGAGAGCACCCTCCTCCTTCTGGTGCGCCACGGGGAAACGCCCACCACGGGCCAGGTATTGCCGGGGCGGGCGCCGGGACTGCACCTGTCCGACCGGGGCCGCGCCCAGGCCGAGCGGGTCGCGGAACGGCTCGCGGGCCTTCCGGTTTCCGGTATCTACACCTCGCCGCTGGAGCGCACCCGCGAGACAGCCGAACCCACAGCATCGCGCACCGGGCTGGAGGTGCGCGCGGAGGCCGGCCTGATCGAATGCGACTTCGGCGAGTGGACCGGCGTCGCGCTTTCCGAACTGGCGGGCCTTCCGCAGTGGCAGACGGTGCAGCACAACCCGTCAGCCTTCCGCTTTCCCAACGGCGAGAGCTTCACGCAGATGCAGGCGCGGATGGTGGGGGCGCTCGAGATGCTGGGCACCGCGCACGCGGGGGGCGTCGTCGTCTGCTTCTCCCATGCCGACCCGATCAAGGCGGCCGTCGCGCACGCCCTGGGCACGCACCTGGACCTCTTCCAGAGAATTGTCATCAGCCCGGGATCGGTCTCGGCCATCTCCTTGTCGGACGGCCAGGCGCCCGCCGTGCTCATGGTGAATTCGACGTCGGAACCGCTGAGCGGACTGCGGGCTTGACATGGGACCGACGGTGACGTGGGGCAGCCGGTGTCCGGACGGGAGCTGACACTTCTGGCCGGGGGCGATGTGGAGCTGATCGGGCGCATCCCGCGCAGCAGCAACGAGACGTTCCTGGTCCGGATCTTCGCCGGGGACGACTCTGCCTTTGCCGTGTACAAACCCGAGGCCGGAGAGCGGCCGCTGTCCGATTTCGAGCCCGGGCTGTACCGGCGGGAACGCGCGGCGTACCTGCTCAGCGAGTCCCTGGGCTGGGGGTTCGTGCCGCCCACGGTGATCCGCGAGGAGGCGCCCCTCGGAGTCGGGTCGCTGCAGTGGTTCATCGACTGCGACTTCAGCGAGCACTACTTCACGCTGTACGCCGACGTCCCGGAAACCCACGGCGACCTCGCGCGGATAGCACTGTTCGATTACGTCGCCAACAACACGGACCGCAAGAGCGGGCACGTGCTGCGCGGCGACGACGGGCGGGTGTGGGGCATCGACCACGGCCTGTGCTTCTCGGCAATCTTCAAACTCCGCACCGTGATCTGGGACTTCGCAGGTGACCCCGTTCCCGAAACCCTGCTCGAGGACATCACCCCCCTCGCCGACGCCGTACCCGCCGAGGTTGCCGAGCTCCTCGACGGCTCCGAGGTCAGCGCCCTGCGGCGCCGGGTCCAGCGTTTGCTGCGCGAGCCGGTGCTGCCCATTGACCGCACCGGCATGCGCTACCCGTGGCCGCTTGTCTAGCCCGGCTTCCTGCCTCCCGCTTCCTACCTCCGGCTGCGTGCGCGGCCCGTCAGGCGGCAGGCGACGGCGATGGCTGCCGTGAGCGCGAACGTCGAGAGCAGCTGAATCCTGGTGCCGGCGTCGAGGAAGCCCAGGACAAAGATGGCGGCCAGGATAGCCATGGCCAGATAGCTCAGATACGGAAAGGCCCACATCCGCAGCGGAAGTTTAAGGCCTTCCCGGTCAGCACGCCGCCGCAGGACGAACTGGGAAAGAAGCACCGAAGTCCACACCACCAGGATGGTGGAGCCGACCAGGCTGAGCAGAAGCGGCAATACCTTCCCCGGGAAGAAGAGCTCCAAAACCGTCGAGCCGACGCCGAAGGCCACAGACGCGAGCACGGCGCGGACCGGGGCCTGCGCCCTGTTCAACCGGGTCAGTCCCTTGGGCGCCTCGCCGCGCTCAGCAAGGGAATACACCATGCGGGAGGCGCCGTAGAGATTGGCGTTAAGGGCCGAGAGCAGGGCAACGACGGCGACCAGGGTGATGGCGGTTTCCGCCCCCGGGATGCCCGCCACGCGCAGCACTGCGGCAAACGGGGAGGCGAGCTGCTCTGAATCCCAGGGGACAACGGTGACGATGACGAGAAGCGAGCCGACGTAGAACACCATGATCCGCCACACGACGGTGCGGATCGCCTTGCCGACGCTGCGGACCGGGTCCTGGGTCTCGGCGGCCGCAACGCTGACGATTTCCGTGCCGCCAAAGGCGAAGACCACCACGAGCAGTGCGGACGCCACGCCCGCCAGACCGGTCGGGGCGAAGCCGCCGTTGCCAAAGAGGTTGGACAGGCCCGGTGAGTCCACGGCCGGCAGCCAGCCAAAGATGAGGGCGGCGCCGATCAGGATGAAGGCTCCGATGGCCGCTACCTTTAGAATCGCGAACCAGAATTCGAACTCGCCGTAGTTGCGGACACCGGCCACGTTCACGGCCGTGAACACCGTGACGAAAACCAGCGACAGGAGCCAGACGGGCAGATCCGGAAACACCGTCGCAAGCAGGCCGGCGGCTCCGACCGCCTCGGCCGCGATCACCACCACCAGCTGGAACCACCAGAGCCAGCCCAAAGTCGAGCCCGCCGTCTTTCCGAACGCCTTCTGCGCGTAAACGGAGAACGCCCCGATGTTCGGATTCGCGGCCGCGAGTTCCCCCAGCGCCCGCATGACCAGGATGACAAGGGTTCCGGCCACCAGGTACGAGATCAATACAGCCGGCCCGGCCGCCTTTACTCCGACTCCCGAACCCAGGAACAGCCCGGCACCGACGGCGCTGCCCAGCCCCATCATGGTCAGTTGGCGGGACTTCAGGGAGCGGCCCAGTGTGGGCCGCTGCGCGCTGGGCCCCTGTGCTGCGGGTCCCTGCGCTGTAGGTCCGTGCGCGGGTGGAGCTGCCGCCGGTGTGTTGGCGATGGTGGGTGCCTTGTTCATAGATTGCCTCGTATCAGGGTGTGACAAGCGGGCGGACCGCTTGGAGGTCATGGACAGCCAAAAGGGCAGGTCATCGTTGACCGGCCCAGTGGTCGCGGCTCCGTCGTTGGGGAGTCCGGAAGTGACGCTAGTCACTCTGCGGGGGTGTGGCAACTAATTGCATATCCGCTTGGCAAATTGCCTACCGGTACGGGTCCACCCGCGGGCAGGCTGTGCACTTTGCTCACTACCTGGTTGCTAACTTGTCTAGCCCTTCACCCGTTCCCTACGGTGTGCCCCAGACCACAACAGAGCTGCAGGGCAGCATCATCCGGAGGAAACCATGACCACTACCATCGGGCAACGGGCAGGCCTCGACACGATCCCGGCCTATCGGCAGGGAGCAGCACCCAAACCTGTGGACGGGCTCGCACCGTTCAAGCTTTCCTCCAACGAGAACCCTTATCCGCCCCTGCCCTCGGTGATGGAGGCCGTGGCCGGCGCCCTGTCGGGCATCCACCGCTATCCCTCCCTGGCTGCGGACGCCCTGGCCGCGGCAATTGCCGACGAGTGGGGCATCACCGCCGGCAACATCGCATTCGGGGCCGGGTCTGTGGAGGTTGCCTCGCAGATCATCCACGCCGTGACCAACCCGGGTGACCAGGTGATGTTCGCCTGGCGCTCCTTCGAGGCCTATCCGATCCTGGCCACAGTGGCGGGAGCGGAACCCCAGCCAATCCCCCTGACCCCGGAGGGCGGCCATGACCTGCAGGCGATGGCTGCCGCGGTCACCCCGCGCACGAGGGTCATTTTCCTGTGCAACCCGAACAACCCGACGGGCGCAGTCCTGACTGCCGCCGCCGTCGAACGGTTCCTCGACGCGGTCCCGTCGGACGTGCTGGTGGTCATCGATGAGGCCTACCTGCACTTCAACGACCACCCGGAAACCGCCGTCGGAGTGGACCTGTTCCGGCGGCACCCGAACGTGGTTGTCCTGCACACTTTTTCCAAGGCCTACGGTCTGGCGGGCCTGCGCCTCGGCTATGCCATTGGCACGCCCGAACTGATTGCCGGCCTGCGCAAGGTGGCCATCCCCTTCGCCGTCACAGCCCTGGCACAGGAGGCAGGGCTGGCCTCCCTGCGGGCCGGGAAGGAACTTCAGGACCGCATCGACAGCCTGATCAGCGAGCGCCAGCGCGTCTACTCCGGGTTGCTCGGGGCCGGACTTCCGGTGAGGCCATCGGGGGCGAACTTCCTCTGGCTGGACACCGGCATCCATACCGCGGAGGTGGCTGCACTGTTCGAGGCCAACGCCATCGCGGTCCGTGTCTTCCCGACTGAGGGAATCCGCGTCTCCGTGGGGACAGCCGACGCCAACGACCGCGTCCTGGAGATCGCCCGCCGGGCCGGCCGCCTGCTGCTCCGCCAACACTGACCCACTCCCCCAACTTCTAGCCGCGAGGAACAAACCCGATGACACACCGCCTGACCGTATCCGATGTTGTTGCAGATGTCTGCGCCAGCCACGCCGACGTCATCTTTGGGCTGATGGGGAATGGAAACGCCTTCTTCATCAGCAGCCTCACCAGCCGGGGCATGCGTTATATCAGCGCCCGGCATGAAGCCGGGACGATTGCGATGGCCGACGCGTATCACCGGGCCAGCGGCAAGGTGGCGGTGGCCACCGTCACCTACGGCGCGGGATTCACCAACAGCCTGACCGCCCTCACCGAAGCCGCAAAGGCACGGATCCCGATGGTGGTGGTGGTTGGTGACGCGCCGGCGGCGGGACCCCGCCCCTGGGACATTGACCAGGTCATGGTGGCCCGGGGGCTAGGCGTCCAGACCCTCACCGTTGCTGCAGACAATGCCGCGCGGACCACCGAGGAAGCGTGGACGATTGCCCGCCAGGAGCGGAGGCCTGTTGTGGTGGCCCTGCCCTATGACATCTCTTCACTCGCCGCCGTAGAGCAGCAGCCCGTCCGAGCACGTCCGGCAGGGAAGGTCCTGCACCCGGACAGCCTCGACGTGCGGCGGATAGCCTCACTGCTCAACCAGGCGGAGAGGCCGCTGATCATTGCGGGGCGCGGTGCGGTGCTGTCCAACGCCCGGGCTGCCCTCCTGGAACTTGGCGACCGGCTGGGGGCCCTGTATGCCACGTCCGTTATGGCACGGAACTTCTTCGGTTCGCCCTGGGACCTGGGCATTGCCGGCGGCTTCGCCCGCCCCCAGGCCGTGGACATCATGCGGCAGGCCGACGCCGTGCTTGTCGTGGGGGCCGGGCTGAACCTCTTCCAGACCCGGTATGGCTCCCTGTTTGCCCCAGGGACCACCGTGATCCAGATTGACGAGCAGCCGGCAGCAACCTGCGACCAGGTGACGGACTTCGTCCAGGCGGATGCCGCGGCCTTTGCCTGGCAGCTGGCCGCAGCAGTTCCGTCGGCAACGGACGGCGGCTGGCGCGCAAAGCATCCGAAACTGCTGGCCGGCCCCGTCGGCCTCGACCAGGTGGCAGCGGAGTCCGCACCCGACGGCCGGCTGAACCCGCATGCCGTTGCCCGGCTGCTGGACTCGGTTCTCCCCGCAGAACGCACGATCGTCCAGGACGGCGGACACTTCTGCGGCTGGATGCCCATGTACTGCCAGGTGCCGGATCCGCAGGGCCTGATGATGGTGGGCACCGCCTTCCAGACCATCGGGCTGGGACTGCCCGCGGCGGTGGGTGCGGCGGCGGCCCGGCCAGACCGGACAACGGTGCTGATCTCCGGCGACGGCGGTGCGCTCATGGCCTTGGCGGACCTTGAAACCGCCGTCCGGGAGATCGCCAGCGGCGTCATGGTGGTCTTCAACGATGCCGCCTATGGTGCCGAGATCCACCAGTACGCGGTGCGCGGCCTCGACGATGCGGCCATGCAGATCGAGGAAGTGGACTTCAGCGCCGTGGCCAGGGCGATGGGCGCCCAGGGAACGAAGATGCGCTCCCTGGCGGACATTGCCGCCCTGCGGGAATGGCAGGCGGCCGGGGCGCGCGGCCTCTTTGTCCTCGATGTGGCGATTTCGCAGAGCGTGGTGGCTGACTACATGCGGGAAAGCATGGAACCGGTCCTCGCCGCCGACCAGGCCCTTGCCATGCAGGAATCGGCATCCCAGGAAACAGCACTCGCAGAGGCCGCCGCTCCGGCGTGAGATCATGGTGCCAGTTTGCCTAAGGCATTGGCAGATCCGGCAACAGTTTGTGCTGCCGGATCCGGAGGAAGCGGGAGCACGCCATGAACGTGGACGCATTGGATGCGAAAATTGTCCGGTTCTTCACGGATGCGCCGCGGGCCTCCGTGCTGGAGGCCTCGCGGGTGCTCAAAATCGCGCGGGCCACGGTCCAGGCCCGGCTGGACCGCATGACGGACAAGGGCGTGATCGGTTCGTGGGTGCCGCAGCCCGACCCCGCCCACTTCGGTTTCCCCGTGGTGGCCTTTTGCTCGCTGACCATCAACCAGGACCTGGGCCATGACGCCGTGGTGGCCGCGCTCACCAAAATCCCCGAGCTGACGGAGATCCACACGGTCTCCGGCAGCTCGGACCTCATGGCCCGCATCGCCGCCCGCTCCAATCCTGACCTGCAGCGGGTGCTCGACGCGATGATGTCCACCAAGACGGTGCTGCGCTCCACCACGGTGATCGTCCTCAACACCCACTTCCAGGGAAGGACCCTGCCGCTGCTGGAAGCCGAGGCCGCACACAAAACCGGTTAAGCGCGAACGTACACTTGTGGCCCCATTTTCACGGCGTTTTGGGGCCACAACTGTCCGTTCGCGCTTTGCCGGGCTTTAGGCGTAGGGGTCTGCGATGCCGATGTACTGCGTGGTGGTGTATTCGGTGATGCCTTCCGAGCCTCCTTCACGCCCCAGCCCGGACTGCTTGACGCCGCCGAAGGGTGCCGCGGCATTGGAGATGACGCCTGCATTGAAACCGACCATGCCGAATTCGATCTGCTCTGACACGCGGAACATCCGCTCGTAGTCGCGGGTGTAGAGGTAGGCGGCCAGGCCGTACTCGGTGGCGTTGGCCATGGCAATGGCCTGTTCCTCGGTGCTGAACGTGGTGACCGGGGCGACCGGACCGAAGATCTCGGTGCGCAGGATCTCCGCGGTGTTTGATACGCCCGCCAGGACGGTGGGCTGATAGAAGTAGCCGGGGCCATCCACAGGCGCGCCGCCGGTGACGACAGTTGCGCCGGCGGTGACGGCGTCTTCCACCAGGGCGTGCACATCCTTGCGTGCGCCGGCGTCGATCAGCGGGCCCACCGTCACGCCGGCCTCGGTGCCGCGGCCGGGCCGGAGGGCTTTCATCGCCTCGGCGAATTTGCCGGTGAACTCCTGCGCCACGGATTCGTGCACGAGGAACCGGTTGGCGGCGGTACACGCCTCCCCCATGTTCCGCATCTTTGCCGCCATCGCGCCCTGCACCGCCTTGTCCAGGTCGGCGTCCTCAAACACAATGAACGGGGCGTTCCCGCCCAGCTCCATCGAGGTGCGCAATACGTTCCGGGACGCCTCCGCCATCAGCTGCTTGCCCACCGGCGTCGAGCCTGTGAAGGACACTTTCCGCAACCGCGCATCCTTCATCAGGGGCCCGGAGATGGATGAGGCCGACGACGACGACACGACGTTCAGTACCCCGGCTGGCAGGCCCGCCTCGGTCATCACCTGCGCAAAGAGTTGCGAGGTCAGCGGCGTGAGCTTTGCGGGCTTAAGCACCATGGTGCATCCTGCCGCCACGGCAGGGGCAACCTTGCGGGTGGCCATGGCGAGCGGGAAGTTCCACGGGGTGATCAGCAGGCAGGGGCCGACCGGCTTGTGCTGGACGAGGATCTTGTTTTTGCCCTCGGGAGTGGTCAGATAGCGGCCGTAATCCCGCACCGCCTCCTCTGAAAACCAGCGCAGGAACTCGGCCGCATAGGCCACCTCGCCCCGCGCCTCGGCCAGCGGCTTGCCCATCTCGAGGGTCATGAGCAGGGCGAAGTCCTCCGCCCGTTCGGTCACCAGCTCGAAGGCCCGGCGCAGGATCTCTGCCCGCTCACGCGGCGCGGTCCGCGCCCAGGCCGCCTGGACGCCGTCGGCCGCATCCAGCGCGGAGAGGGCGTCTTCGCTCGTCGCGCTGGCCAGCGTTGCCAGAACCTTGCCGGTCGCCGGATCCTCGACGTCGAACGTGCCGCCGTCGGACGCGTCCCGCCACTGCCCGCCGATCAGCAGGCCGGTCGGCACGGAGGCGAGGAGGGA
The DNA here is from genome assembly GCF_042673905.1 of Arthrobacter sp. NPDC057009. NCBI lineage: Bacteria > Bacillati > Actinomycetota > Actinomycetes > Micrococcales > Micrococcaceae > Arthrobacter > Arthrobacter sp. NPDC057009. Next base: position 173,325 of record NZ_JBHUSB010000003.1, on the reverse strand, counting down.
GGATTCCAGCTCGGTCGAGGCGGCAGGGGAAAGCGCAGAAGTAACTGTCATCAGGAAGTCCTTTTAGGAGGTGTCAGAAGCTGGTGCTAGGCCTGGGGCTTGAGGATCCGGTTGAGATCGCGCTGCGTGAGGGCGCGTGTCCCTTCGAACTGGGGGTCCTTCCTCAGCTCGATCACCAGGCCGGCTCCGAGGAGGGCCACGATCACGGTGAACGGCAGTGCCGACAGCATTGCTGCCTGCTGGAGTGCGCTGAGGCCGCCGACGATGAGGAGCACGACCGCGCACAGGCCGGTCAGCAGGCCCCAGGTGGTCAGGACCGGCTTGGTTGGATTGAGCGTTCCGCGGGAGGACATCATGCTCAGGACGAAGGTGTTCGCGTCCGCGCCGGAGACGAAGTACATCACCACCAGGAAGATCGACACGACGGAGGTGAGCCCGGACAGGGGGAGCTCGGCGAGGGTGGCGAAGAACGCTGAGTTGACGTCCTCGAGCGCAGCGGCCCCGATCTGGCCCCCATTTTCCATGTCGAACTTGATTGCTGAGCCGCCGAAGATGGTGAACCATGCGAAGAAGACAATGCTCGGGACGATCATGACGCCTGCGATGAACTGGCGGACCGTGCGCCCCCGGGAGATCTTTGCGAGGAAGACGCCGACGAAGGCGCCCCAGCTCAGCCACCAGGCCATCATGAAGTAGGTCCACCACTGCATCCACTGGACGTCTTCCGGCGTGCTGGGGGTCAGCAGGCTCACCGCGAAGAAGCCGCTGAGGTATTCGCCGAGCGAGCGGAAGAACAGGTTCGAGATGAAGTTGGTGGGACCGGCGAACAGCACGTAGAGTCCCAGCCCGGCGGAGAGAACCATTGTTCCCTGGCTTAGGTATTTGACGCCGCGGTGCACGCCGGAGAGCGCGGACAGTGTGAAGATCACGGTGATGACGGCGATGATCAGGATCTGGCCCAGGAGGTTGGAGGGGATGCCGAACACACGGTCGATGCCTTCGCCGATCTGGGAAGCGCCGAGCCCGAGGGACGTCGTCGTCCCGAAGAGGGTGGCGATGATGGCGAACACGTCGATCATCTTGCCGAACCAGCCGTCGACCAGCTTGCCGAAGACCGGGCGCAGCATCGGTGACACCAACCCTGCATTGTTGCGGCGGTGCGTGGAGTATGCGATGGCGAGGCCGAAGACGCCGAATACTGCCCAGGCGTGGGGGCCCCAGTCGAAGTAGGAGAACTGCATGGCCCGGACCGCGGCCTCCGAGGTGCCGGCTTCGGCCAAACCGTGGGGCGGCGAAGCGAAGTGCGAGATCGGCTCGGCCACACCGTAGCTGATGAGGCCAATTCCCATGACCGCGGAGAGGATCATCGCCAGCCACGACCAGGTGCTGAAGTCGGGCTTCGCGTCGTCGGCGCCGAGCCGGATGGTTCCGAACCTGCTGAGGCCGATGTAGATGAGCAGTCCGATGCAGCCGAGGGTCACAGCCAGGTAGCTCCAGCCGACGCTCTGTGCCACCCAATCCATGGCCGCGGTCATGACGGCACTCAGGTTCTCGGGTGCCAATGATGCCCAGGCCGTGAACGCGCCGATCAGCCCGACGGCCGCCCAGAACACTGCTCCGGGTTTGTGCCGCAGGCGGTCTGCCTTGGCCATTGCTGTTTCAGCCGTCGGCTCACCGGCAGTGGGCGAGTCGGCGAGCTGGTGGTTTTCGCCCATGCCGGAGGATGTGTCTTCCATCAGGTCCTCAGCATTTTTGATGTGGGTCATGAGTGCTCCAAATTGCAGTTCGCTGGCGTCTCAGAGTTCCTCGAGGCGCGCGCCGTCAAAGAAGTGGCCTGCTTTATAGACCATCGGAGCCGCTTCAGCGACTTCGGCGTGCCGGACCCGGCCGACGAAGATCGTGTGGGTCTTGGCCTGGAAGCGCTCCTTGATTTCTGCCTCGAGTGAAGCCGCCGACCCGTCGATGAGCGGCACGCCGTTGGGTCCTGCATGCCATTGAAGGTCTGCGAACTTGTCCGGTGTTTTCGAGGCGAATGTCCGTACGGTTCCCAGCTGGTCGTTGCTGAGGATGTTGATTCCAAGGTGCGATGACTGGAACAGTGCGGGATAGGTCGACGACGTCTTCTGGACGCAGACGAGAACCAGCGGCGGGTCGATGGAAATTGAGGCGTAGGAGTTTGCGGCCAGGCCCCGCGGGTTGCCGTTTTCGTCAACGGTCGTCACGACAGTAACCCCGGTGATGAACTGGCGGTTGAATCCCTTCATGAGGTCCTGCGGGAGGTTGCCGGACAGGTTGTCGACGACGACTTCCGGGATTTCTTCCTCGAAAGCGGAGCCGAGGGACGGGATGCCCAGGTGGGCGAGGAGTTCGGCTGCGTCCCAGGTAACCCGCTCATAGGCGATCCGGCCGTCGCGCAGGGTGATGGCGTTCGAGCCGCGGGTCTCGACGGTGCGTCCGGTAGGCGGAACCCCGCCAAGGGGGTGCGTGAACGTGCCGGTGGTGGTCCAAAAGATGGCCATGTCATCACCGTTGGCGATGACCTTGTCGATGCGGGTGGTGAGGTCCGGGAATGCCGCCCGGACATCGAGGATTTCCTGCTGCAGTTCCTTCAGTCCGGTGATCTTTTTCGTGCCGGCGCTCTCCCGGCGGTAGTCGGCAGTGACGATTGCGTCGAAAGCGTTGACGTCGCCCTCGTCCCAGGCTGCCGTCCACGCTGCGGTCAAGGTGTCAGAGAATGTCTGTTGCATGCCACAACCGTAGGCCTGAGTGTGATCTGCGTCAATAGGAGTATTCGAAAATGCTGAAAAACCGGCAGTTCTCGCCCAGCTCTTGACGAAGCTCTTGTATGCAACATAGGTTTGATGCATGCAAGAAGCCATCCAGTTGCGAAAGCACGCACCGGCGTCCGCTAATCAGGCCAGCCTTTTGGACAAGCTGCGGAAGCTGGTCCTCAGCGGCGAGTACCCCCCGGGCGCCCCACTGCCGGAGCTGTTCCTGGCAGAGGAATTCGACGTAAGCAGGACGCCTGTGCGGGAGGCGCTCAAGCAACTGGAGAACGAGGGCCTCGTCGAGATCAGGCCCAAGGTAGGGACCTTTGTCCGGATTCCGACGCGCCGGGAGATCGTTGAGCTCTTCCAGCTGAAGGAAAGCCTTGAGGGCCTGGCCGCCAGCCTGCTCGCCCGGCGGGGCCCGGTGCCGGAAATGGAAATCCTCAAGCGCAACATCGAGGAGTCGGAGCGCGCTGAACGACGTGCGGACAGCGTCAGGTACGCGGAACTCGTCCACGAGTTCCACTGGACGATCGTCAACGGCTCCGACAACTCCAAGCTCGTCGAGCACTACGGGCGCCTCATGAACCAGCTTGCCTACCACCGGATTGTCCTCGAGACCGTTGAGCGCCCCGCCCGTATGCGAGCCTCCATCCGGGAACACCAGTCGGTGGTGGATGCGCTCCTGGAAAAGGATCCTGTTGGCGCCGAGCTTGCCATGCGCGGCCACGTCAATGCCTCCAGCCTGGCTGCGGCGCGCGGCGCCGACACCGGCACTGCCGCCGGTGCAGAACAAGCCGGCGCACAAACAGATGCTTAGCTACCGAAAGGAACCCCATGACTGCCACTAGCTCCCCGAAGAAGGGTTGAACCGTGTCCGAGACCGCCACCACCCCCGTCGCTGAGGGAACCAATCCAGCGTCCGCCGTCGAAGAACTCGCCCGGGAACTCGGCGTCCGAAAAATCACGGTCCTGACGGAAGAAATCCTCCGCGACGGGTCAGGCGCCCTGGCCACCAGCGTGACCAGGGCGGCGGCAGCCGCAGTCATCCGCAATCCGTGGATCGGTTCGGCTGTCTCAACCGACCTGGCACCCGAAACGGAACGCATAGCTCCCGTGCTCGCGAAAATTCTCACCGACCGCCTCACGGCAGCTCTGGGAGGTGCCGGCGAGATCGAGGCTTTCGGCAAATCCGCCGTTGTCGGGCTGAAGGGCGAGATTGAGCACGCCGCGGCGCTGATTCACACCCCGTTCTTCGGCAACCTCGTCCGCGAGTTCCTCGAAGGCACGTCAATCCTCTCCTTCTCGGACGACCGGGCAGAGCCTGGAACCACCATCGCCGTGCCGATGTGGCACAAGGAAGCCGCTTCCACGCGCAGCCACTACCAAACCTTGACGCTGAACCTGAGCGACGCGCCCCACCCCAACGAAATTGTCGTGGTCGCCGCCGCCTCTACGGGGTCGCGTCCGCATCCCCGCATCGGTGACCGAACCACCGACCGCCCCGTAACCGCTGAAATCCTGGAGGGAATCCTGCCGTGAACATCCGCAAGATCGTTACTTTGTCCGAAGAAATCCTTACCGAGGGCGGCCGCCCCGTAACGCCCGGTGCCCGGGTCGCGATCGCCGTCGCCGTCGTGGACAACCCCTGGGCCGGCCAGGGCTTCGTCGAGGATCTCACCGAGGGCATCGATGCCACCGCCTCGGACCTCGGCGCCCTCCTGGCCCCCAAGGTGATTGAAGCCCTCGGCGCTCCCGTCGAGGCCTACGGCAAGGCGGCCATCGTCGGCATCGAAGGCGAGATCGAGCACGGCTCGGCGCTGATTCACACCCTGAAGTTCGGTGACCACTATCGCAAGGCCGCTTCCGCCACCACGCTGCTGCCCGCCGTCGAGAAGCGCGCGCCGGCCGGTACCGTCTTCGACATCCCGATGAAGCACATTACGGATGCCACCATCCGCTCGCACCACCAGAGCGTCGAGGTCAGGGTGGCTGACGCTCCCCATCCCGGTGAGATCCTCATCGCCCTTGCAGCCTCCGCCCAGGGCCGGCCGCAGGAGCGCCTGGCGCCCCTGTCCACGGAGCAATGACCCACGTGCCTGAAACCCCCGTTGCCCTCCTGCACGGTGTCGGCCTCGACGCGGGCATGTGGGCGCCGGTCCAAGATGCCCTCAAGCGGAACTCGGTGGCCATCGACCTGCCGGGCCATGGACGGCAGCCGGCCCTGACGCAGCCCACCTCCCTGGCCGAACTGGCCGAGGATGTGCTGGCCCGGCTACCCGGGCGAAGCCACCTGGTGGGGTTTTCGCTCGGCGCCCTGATCGCCCAGTACATCGCCAGATACCACCCCGACCGGGTTGCGACTCTGACGTGCGTGAACTCCGTGTGCCGGCGCACGGAGGCTGAATCACAGGCGGTGATGGCAAGGCTTGCCTCCGCCGAGCAGAACTTCATGGCGACCGTCGAGGCATCCATCGACCGCTGGTACACCGGCACTTCCGTGCCCGCTGATGTTGTGGAAGCGACCCGCCGCACCCTGGAGGCTAACGACGTCGGGTCCTTTGTGCACGCTTACCGCGTCTTCGCCCTCGGGGACGCGGTCATCGGTCCGGAACTCGGCAACATCCAAGTTCCTACCCTGGCCGTCACCGGAGAGCTGGACCCGGGATCGACACCCGAGATGACGCAGCGCCTGGCGGCTGCCGTCCCGGGCGCGAAGAGTCTCGTCGTGCCCGGCGCACGGCACATGCTGCCGGTCCAGGACGCCGACGTCCTGGCCGGGGCCATCAACGACTTCATCCAAGAATCCGAAGGAGAACGGGCATGACGCTTCGACTCGACCACTTCATCGGGGGTACCTGGTCTGCTCCCGCCGGCGGGGAATACTTCGCCAGCACCAACCCGGCAACGCTCGAGCTGCTGTATGAGGCGGCAAGGGGAACCGAAGAGGACGTCCGCCGTGCCGTGGCAGCAGCCAAGGAGGCGTTCGAGTCCCCATTGTGGCGCGACCTCACCGCCACCAAGCGCGGCCACCTCCTCCGCCGCCTCGGCGATCTGATCGGCGAGCACGCAGACGAGCTTGCCGAACTCGAAACCCTGGACAACGGCAAGCTGCTGCGCGAGATGCGCGGCCAGCTCGCCTCCCTGCCCGAGTACCTCTACTACTACGCCGGGCTAGCGGACAAGGTCCAGGGAAGCCAGATCCCCACGAACTCGATCACCATGCTGAACTACACCCAGCGCGAACCGCTCGGCGTTGTCGGTGCCATCACACCATGGAATTCGCCGCTGACGCTGACCACGTCCAAGCTCGCCCCTGCGCTGGCCGCCGGCAACACCGTGGTCATCAAGCCCAGCGAGTACACCTCCCGGACGATCCTCCGCGTGGCCGAACTGGCCTCCCAGGCCGGGTTCCCGGACGGTGTGGTGAACGTCGTCACCGGCTTCGGCCAGGAAGCCGGGGCCGCGCTGGTCAGCCACCGCGATCTCGCGAAGATTTCCTTCACCGGATCCACCCAGACCGGTGCGCGCATCGCCGCGGAGACCGCGTCTCGCTTCATCGGCTCGACCCTTGAACTCGGCGGCAAGTCCCCCAACATCGTGTTCGAGGACGCCAACGTATCCAATGCGGCGATGGGTGTCATCGCCGGGATCTTCGCGGCAGCGGGCCAGACCTGCATTGCCGGCAGCAGGGTCTTCGCGCACCGCAGCGTCTACGACGAACTCGTTGAGCGCGTTGCCGAACGTGCGGCTTCGATCATCATCGGCGACCCGCGGCTGGCCACCACGGAGCTCGGCCCACTCGCCTTCGGCGCCCAGCTGGACAAGGTGAGCTCCTACGTGGACATCGGCGTCAGCGAGGGTGCCACGGTACGGACAGGAGGCAAGCGCCCGGACATCGATCTTCCCGGCTACTTCTTCTCCCCCACCGTGCTGACCGGCGTCGACAACACCATGCGCGTGGTGCGGGAAGAGATCTTCGGGCCGGTCGCCGCGATCATGCCCTTCGACTCCGAGGACGAGGTTGTGGGCCTGGCCAACGACACCGAGTACGGCCTCGCCGCCGGCATCTGGACCCAGAACCTCGCACGCGCCCACCGCATGGCCCGCCGGTTGGAAGCAGGCACGGTGTGGGTCAACACCTACCGCGCCATGTCCCCCATGTCCCCGCGGCAGGGGTTCAAGAACTCCGGCGTCGGCATCGAGCACGGGCTCGAGTCCATGCATGAGTACACCCGGCTTAAAAGCGTCTGGATCAACACCGACGAAGGACCCGTCTCCGACCCCTTCGTCCTGCGCAGCTGAGGAAGCCCGCCATGCCTCTTATCGAAGTTTCCATCGCCCGCGGCCGGACCCCCGAGCAGCTCCGCTCCCTCATCGCCGAGCTGCACCGAGCCGCTGAGACCGCTGTGGGCGCGGTGCCGTACAACACCACCGTCATCGTCCGTGAAATCGAGCACGAACACTGGTCCCGCGGCAACCAGACCATCGCCGAACGCAACGCTGCATCCGTCGCACAACAGGCGTCCAGCAAGTAAGACCAAGGAGTCACCAATGCGCTTTTCCCTTTTCGTCCACATGGAACGCTGGGACGAGTCCGTCTCGCACCAGGAATGCTTCGAGAACCTGACCGAGCTCGCCCTCATCGCGGAGGCCGGCGGATTCAGCACCGTCTGGATCGGTGAGCACCACTCGATGGAGTACACCATCTCCCCCAGCCCCATGCCGCAGCTCGCATACCTGGCGGCGCGCACCTCCCGCATCCGGCTGGGCGCCGGCACGATCATCGCTCCCTTCTGGAACCCGCTACGCGTCGCCGGCGAGTGCGCCCTCCTGGACGTCATCAGCAACGGCCGGGCGGAAGTGGGGCTGGCACGCGGTGCGTACCAGTTCGAGTTCGACCGCCTCATGGGCGGCATGTCGGCGGTCGACGGCGGCAAGCACCTGCGCGAAATGGTGCCTGCCGTGCGTGCCCTGTGGGAAGGTGACTACGCGCACGACGGCGAGGTGTGGCAGTTCCCCACCTCCACGAGCGTGCCCAAGCCGCTGCAGAAGCCGACGCCGCCCATGTGGATCGCCGCCCGCGACATCTCCTCGCACGAGTTCGCCGTCGCCAATGGCTGCAACGTGATGGTGACGCCGCTGATGAAGGGCGACGAGGAGGTCGAGGACCTGGCGCGGAAGTTCGACACCGCCGTCGAGAACAATCCCGGTGTCCCCCGCCCGGACCTCATGGTGCTCCGCCACACGCACGTCCACGCCGCGGACGACCCCGAAGGCTGGCGGCGTCCGGCCGAGGGCATCAACAAGTTCTACCGGACGTTTGATGCCTGGTTCGGCAACAAGACCACCCCGAAGAACGGCTTCCTGGAGCCCAGCCCGGAAGAAAAGTTCGCCGAACGCCCGGAGTTCACCCCGGAGTCCCTGCACCGGACCGCGATGATCGGCACGCCCGATGAGGTCATCGAACGGCTCCGCCACTACGAGGCACTGGGCGTGACCGAGTTCAGCCTCTGGTCCGACAACAGCCTGACCCACGAGGAGAAGAAGCGCTCCCTCGAGCTCTTCATCGAACAGGTCATGCCGGCTTTCCAGGAGCAGCCCGTCTCCGCGGCACGCTAAGCCGGGGCAGGACTGAGCGCGAACGGACACTTGTGGCCCCATTTTCACGGCGTTTTGGGGCCACAACTGTACGTTCGCGCTCAGTTTAAGCACGGCGGCGGGTTAAGCACGACGGCGGGAGGTCCCGCCGTCGTCCGCTTACGGGCCGTGACCGGCGCGTGGGTTGTCAGTACACTGGGACGCATGACCGAGCAGGATCCGGCCCCGGTCGAGGAGGCCGAGGCTCCGCGTCTGGCCGATCCCGACGCCGTCGACACATCCCTGCGCACCCCGGCGCAGCGGTCCCGCACCTTCGCCGGAATCCTGGTGAACACGGCGCTTGCCAACGTCACCACCAGCTACCTCTGGTTCGCCCTCACGTTCTGGGTGTACCTGGAGACGCGGAACGTGATCGCCACCGGGGTGGTCGGTGGCGCGTACATGCTGCTGATCGCCCTGTCCAGCATCAGCTTCGGCACCTTCGTGGACCGCTACCGCAAACTGGCGGTGATGCGCTTCGCCGCCGCCTTCACCCTGGTGATGTTCCTGCTGTCCGGCGTCATGTTCCTGCTGACACCCGCCGCCATGCTGCTGGACCTGACGCAGCCGTGGTTCTGGCTCTTTACGCTGATCATCCTGGTCGGTGCGGTGGTGGAGAACATGCGCAACATCGCACTGTCCACCACGGTAACCATCCTCATCGAGCCCGACCGGCGTGCCAATGCCAACGGGATGGTGGGCATGGTGCAGGGACTGATGTTCATCGTCACCTCCCTGCTCTCCGGGCTGTCCGTCGGGCTGCTCGGCATGGGGTGGACGATCGTCGTCGCCCTGGCGCTTACCGCTTTGGCCTTCGCGCATCTGCTGACCCTGCGCATGCCCGAGGAAGTGCGCGCTGCCGCCACGGACGCGCAGGGAGGATTCGATCTGCGCGGTTCACTGGCCGCAGTGCTTGCCATCGCCGGGCTGTTCGCGCTCATCCTGTTTTCCACATTCAACAACTTCATCGGCGGCGTCTACATGGCGCTGATGGATCCGTACGGGCTGGAGATGTTCTCCGTGGAGATGTGGGGCGCCGTCTTCGCGCTCGGCTCCACCGGATTCATCATCGGCGGCGCGCTGATCGGCAAGTTCGGGCTCGGCGCGAACCCGCTGCGCACCATGCTCATCGCCGTGGCCGTGATGGGGCTGCTTGGTGCCGTGTTCACGCTGCGGGAGTGGGCCTGGCTGTACGTGGCCGGCATCTGGCTGTACCTGGTCCTGATACCGTTCGTGGAGGCCGCCGAGCAGACGGTCATCCAGCAGGTGGTTCCCCTGCCCCGCCAGGGCCGGGTGTTCGGATTCGCCATGGCTTTCGAGTCCGCGGCGGCACCGGTCACCGCGTTCCTGATTGCCCCCATCGCGCAGTTCTGGATCATCCCTTACGCGCGGTCCGCCGAGGGCGCAGCGCAGCTGGCCCCGCTCCTGGGCGAGGGTACCTCCCGCGGCATTGCCCTGGTGTTCCTGGTGGCCGGTGTGATTATGATCGCGGCCGCCCTGGCAGCCTTCCTGACCCCGGTCTACCGCCGGGTCTCGGCCTCGTATGTGCAGGCAGCCGCCGCCCCTAATGAAGCGGTGTAACAGCAGAAATGCCGTGAGACGGACGACGGCGGGACGTCCCGCCGTCGTCCGCTTTAGGCACAGCGTGCTTGCGGGCCGTCAACAATGGCCAGCTGGCCGGTTTCGGGGACACCGGGAAACTGCACCTGCGGCGCCTCAATGATGGCCAACTGGCCGGTTTCGGGGACGCCCGGAAACTGCACCTGCGGGGCTTCGGCGGCCGGTGCCGGAGCGTCCTGCGCGGCGCGCATGCGGACCAGCGCCACCGCAGAAATGAGGAACCAGGCGATGTTGGTGACCACGGACGGCCACGCTCCGTGGAACGCGCCATTGACAATAAAGGCACAGGAACCGAGGAGATTCGCGATCTGGAAGCCCTTGCCAGCCTTCAGCCACCCCATGGACACAGCCAGGTACGCACTGAGGATCGCAACCGCCCCTGCCCAACCAGAAATTTCAAACAGCAGTTCCATGGCGTCCTTTCAGGGTTGTGCCCGGCTGCCATTCGCTGATCGGAGTGGAGGGGCGGGCCATATATGTGTGTGGTTCAGAAGAGGCTCCATTGCCGAAGGGATAAGGGACGCTGTACCAGCGTTGGCTTGGCCCCGGGATGTGGACCTTCCAGTTGGTCCGCCCGGCCTTAATTTTCCCACTGTCCTGTAGTTACAACAGCAATTATGAGGAAGAAGAATCTTTAGATCAATTGCATTCCGCTGAAGATATGGTTTAGAACTTCTTAACATGGATATCGATCCGCGAAGGCTGCGAGTCCTCCTGGCTGTTGCCCGCACGGGCGGGGTCCTCGCCGCGGCAGACGAACTGGGGATTACGCCGTCGGCCGTGTCCCAGCAACTGAACAAATTAGAGGAAGAGACGGGGCACGCTTTGGTCGTGCGCACGCCCAAAGGCTCGGTTCTCACGCCCGCCGGCCTGGCCGTCGCAGAGGCCGGCGAAGAGATCGAGCGCGCCCTCAGTGTGGCGCGAGCCCGGATAGAAGGCGGCGCCAAGATCTCCGGCGTGGTGCGGGTGGGCGGATTCACCAGCTTTGTCCGCACGGTGGTGATCCCGCGCCTGCCCGAGTGGCGCAGCCAGTATCCGCAGTTGCAGATCCGGATGATTGAGGACGACTTCCCGGCCCTGATGCGGCTGCTCCGGCAGCGCGCGCTCGACGCCGTGGTGGTCGAGCTCGATTCGACGACGTCCGGCCAGCGTTCGATGTCCGCCGGAATGACCGAGGAGCCCCTGCTGGATGAGCCCTGGAAACTGGTGGTACCAGCCGGCGCACTGCTCAGCACCGAGAACATCGACCTCGGCCGCCTGCCCCTTCCGTGGTTGGGCGTCGAGTCCTCGGCCGCCAACGCGTCGGTGCTCGGCAGGCTCCGCGAGTCAACGGGCGCCCAGCTGGAAACCGTGCACCAGTACCAGGACACACTGACCGCCCTGGCGCTGGTCGCTGCAGGTGAGGGCGTCGCCATCGTGCCCACCCTGGCGTTGAGCGGCGTCGTCCAGGACGGGGTGGACGTTCTGGATGTCCCCGGCCTGGGCACGCGGCGCATTGTGCTGCGGCGCTTTGACCGGCGGCGGTCAGCCAGCTCCCCGGTGGACACGGTCGCGCGCCTGCTGCGGGAATCCGCTGCCGCCTTCGACACCCGGTCGACGTCGTGAGCGTTTTCTACTAGTCCCAAATTCTCCGGCAATTGGGTGGGGTACGGCTATTTCCGGCAACCCGATCCGGGCCTATTGTGATAGGCACCACAGCTGGAATTGGCATTTCCAGCCGCAAAGGCGAAGGAGACTCCCATGTTGCTTTGGATAGCCATCATCATCGCAGTTCTCTGGCTTCTCGGCCTGCTCGGCAACATAGGCGGCGGGCTAATTCACCTGCTGCTGGTAATAGCCGTGGTCGTCCTGGTCTTCCATTTCATCCGGGGCAGATCCTCCCGCGTGTAGTACGAAATTTTGAAAGCCTTGCCGCCCTGTGGTCAGAAACAGTTGCAGAGACCACAGGGCAACAGGAAAGCCGGGTGAATTCCCGGTCACCGGGTGACGCGGGCAGGTTCGTCCTCGAGGTCCTTAGGTGCCGAGAGATCCATCTCGAGTAGCGGCACTACCTTGGACTTGGTGATGTAGCGGTGAGCTAGCCACAGGCCGATGAAGACAGGCAGCCCGATGTAGGAGGAAAGCACCTCCATCGCCCTCCCCGCAAGCACGGCTTCGTAGTTCTGTCCCGCGATCACCAGCACGAGCAGGGCGAAGGCCAGCAGTGGGCCAATGGGGAACAGGGATGCCTTGTATGGCAGGTCGCTGACCTTGTTCCCCTGGGCCAGGAAGCCGCGCCTGAAACGGTAGTGGGAAACCGCGATCCCCGCCCAGACGATGAAACCGCACAGGCCTGACATGTTCAGCAGCCAGGAGTAGGCCGCGCCCTGACCGACGATTGCGGAGAGGAATCCGAAGAGTCCCACGGCCGAGGTGGCCAGCAGTGCCGGGATCGGCACGCCCCGCGCATTGGTCCGCCCGAAGACCTTCGGGGCCATGCCGTCATGGGCCATGGCGTAAAGCATCCGGGTGGAGGCATACAGTCCGGAGTTGCCTGCGGACAGGATGGCGGTCAGGATCACTGCGTTCATCAGGGCCGCTGCGAAGGCGATCCCGGCGCGCGAGAAGACGAGGGTAAACGGCGATGCTGCAATGTCGGCCTCGCCGGAAGCCAGCAGGCTCGGATCGGTGAACGGGATCAGGCAGCCGATGATAAAGATGGCACCGATGTAGAACAGCATGATGCGCCAGAAGACAGTGCGGATAGCCTTCGGCACTTCGCGGCGCGGGTTCTTGGCTTCGCCTGCGGCCACGCCTACCAGCTCGGTGCCCTGGAAGGAGAACCCGGCAATCATGAAGACCGAGATGATCGAGACCCAGCCCCCGTGGAACACATCATCCCGGTTTTCCCAGTTGCTGAGGCCCGGGGAGTTGCCCCCGAGGATGCCGAAGATCATCAGCACACCGGCGATCAGGAAGAGCACGACGGCGGTGACCTTGATGAGGGACAGCCAGAACTCCGACTCACCGAAGGACTTCGCCGAGAGGGCGTTGAGTCCGGCCAGCACCAGCAGGAAGATGCCGGCCCACACCCAGCCGGGGACGCCCGGGAACCAGAAGTCCATGATGATTCCGGCCGCCACCAGCTCGGCGGCCACCGTGATGGCCCAGTTGAACCAATAGTTCCAGCCGATCGCGAAGCCAAAGGACTGGGAGACAAAACGGGTGGCAAAGGACTGGAAGGAACCGGCGACCGGAATTTTGGCCGACATTTCGCCCAGTGACTGCATCAGCAGGAACACCATCAGCCCGACCAGCGCGTAGGCGACCAGCGCCCCACCGGGACCCGCTTGGGAAATGGTGCCGCCCGAGGCCACGAACAGCCCGGTGCCGATCGCACCGCCGATGGCGATCATCTGCAGGTGGCGGCTGCTGAGTCCGCGCTTGAGATCGTTGGCGGTTTCGTCGGACGCGCGGGCCGCCCCTGTGGCTGGGGCGTATCCGGGTTGTGCCACTGCATCGTCTTTGATGCCTGTGGAAGTCGTGCTCATTGAGATGCCTCCGGGAAGGTAGCTGCGGTGGATGGAGCTTTCCGGCGGGCCCGGCCGGGAAGGACGGTGATCAAGCTAACACATGAGCGGAACGGCCCCTCCGGCGAAGCGAATGTTGCCCGGCGAATGATCGAAGTCTTACGGATAGGCCCGAAAAGCAGCCGCCTGAGCGCAAGAGTTTCTTACTCTTGTCGAAATTACACATCAATCGTGCTTATCCATTGCTACGTTCATCCGGACCCCTCAACGGAAGGAACGAAGATGTCCATCGCAAGCCCCGAAGTGACGACGAGCCGGGCAGAAGACCTGAAACCGCTGCCGGCGTGGCAGGCGTTGAAGGCAGCCGTCATGGAACTGCAGCAGGTTCAAGTGCAGGACGGTTCCGTTCCTGAATCCGCTGACCATGACCAGGCCCGCCGGAACGTCGGCATCATCACTGACGCGGTCAGTGACCTGTGCCGCCACCTCCCCCACGACAGGGACTACCTTGAACTGCTGGTGCAGGACTTCCAGCGGTGGGCGTCCGGGGGCTTCGCTGTACCGGATTTCCTCGACTCATTGGCAGCCTTCCACCCCGAGCAGTGGCGCATCGACGGGCTGCCGCACCTGGTCGTGTTCCCCATGTACACCCAGAACGGCAGCACCAACCGCTACTTCGAGGCCGTCCTCATCGAGGTCATCTGGCCTTCCTTCGTCGCTGAACTGGAGGCGGCGAACTACTCCAACAAGCTGTTCGTCCCCATCAGCTTCGTCGATTTCACACCCGGCTATGACACGAACTCCGCCGTTCTCTTCCCCGAGAGCGTCGCGGTCCGGAGCACCCCCTCCTTCACATGGGGAGGCATTTTCGCGGACCGTGAAGCTGCCCGGTTCCGCCGCGTCCTGAAAGCTGCTGCCGACATCACGTCCCTGGACCTGCCGGCCGACGCCGCGGAATTGATTGAAGACCAGCACCTCACGGAGAAGACCTTCGTGATGTGGGATCTGATCCATGACCGGACCCACATGCGCGGCGACCTGCCCTTTGACCCGTTCATGATCAAGCAGCGGATGCCGTATTTCCTGTACTCCCTGGAGGAGCTCCGCTGTGACCTGACCGCCTTCCGCGAATCAGTCCTCATTGAGCGGGACGAAACGGCTTCCGAGGACGCCCGCAAGCACGCCAAGCTGGTCCAGTACGCCGTGATCTTCGACCGCATTTTCCGCTTCGCGATTACCGGGAACCGGGTCCGTAACTACGACGCCGTGGGCGGCCAACTGCTGTTCGCCTGGATGCACCAGCACCGGGTCCTGCACTGGACCGATGGAAAGCTGAGCATCGACTGGAAGGACGTCGCCGGCGTGGTCGTCGAGCTGGGCCTTCGCATCGAGGAACTCTACTGGCGTTCAATCGACCGCCCGAAGACCGCACACTGGCTGGCCGCCTATGAGCTCGTCTCGGAAACCCTCACCCCGCACCCGGCCTCCGTGTGGGCCAAGGGACCGGAGGCTCTTCCGCTCGACGGCCCTCCCCGGGGACTGACGGACCAGATCCTTGACGACGAATTCCCCCTGTCGATGTTCTACGAGGCACTGGAGAAGAAGATGTCCCCGGTCATTGAATCAACTGCCGGGATCACCGGTAAAAGCCCCGTGAAGACCGAGGGCGGGGCGGGCGCATGAGCCAGGAACTCTCAGGGCGTACGGTCGTCGTCGCCGGTTCGACAAGCGCAGCCGGCGCCGCAGTAGTCCGCACCCTCTCCCAAGCCGGGGCGCGCGTGGCCGCCGTGGACATTCTTGAGGACCGCGTGCAGGAGCTCTCGGGATCCTACGACAATGTCACGGGCTATGTCTGCAACCTTGCGGACCTGCAAGCCGTTGAGGACCTGGCGGCATCTGTCCGTAACGATCTGGGTCCGGTGGACGGGCTCATCCATCTTGTCGGAGGGTGGCGGGGCGGCACGGGCATTGCAGGCCAGACGGATGAGGACTGGGACTTCCTGCACGCCAGCGTCCTCACCACCCTGAGGAACACCAGCCGCGCCTTCTACCAGGATCTGGCTGCCTCCCCGGTGGGCCGTCTGGCCATCGTTTCCGCACAGTCCGCTTCCTCGCCGACAGCGGACGGCCCCGCCTATGCCGCCGTCAAGTCCGCCGCCGAGGCATGGACCCTTGCCGTGGCCGACGGCTTCCGGCATCCGCAGGGAGGAAACGAAAGCCGCTCAGCCGCCCTGGTCTTCGTCGTCAAGGCCCTGGTCGATGACCGGATGCGCGCAGCCCAGCCGGAACGGAAGTTTCCGGGCTTCACCGATGTCAGTGTCCTTGCCGACGCCGTACAGCGGATCTTCGGCCTGGAGGCGGAACGGATCAACGGGCAGCGCTTGCCCCTCACGGCCGGCCACCTCGTGGGTGCGCCCTCCTGAGCCTCAGTCCTTAAACCTCTGCCGCCGGGGCCGCGAACTGCGCCTCGTACAGGCGTGCGTACGCCCCGCCCGCAGCCAGCAGCGACGCGTGCGTGCCCTGCTCCACGATCCGCCCCGCCTCCATCACCAGGATCAGGTCGGCGTCGCGGATCGTGGAGAGGCGGTGGGCAATGACAAACGAAGTCCGGTCGGACCGCAGCGCGCTCATGGCCTTCTGCACCAGCAGCTCGGTCCGCGTGTCCACGGAAGAAGTGGCCTCGTCCAGGATCAGCACCGAGGGCCGGGAAAGGAAAGCCCGGGCGATGGTCAGCAGCTGCTTCTCGCCGGCCGAGACGTTGGATCCCTCATCCTCGAGCACCGTGCTGTACCCCTCCGGCAGGGCGCGCACGAACCGGTCAACGTACGTCGCCTGCGCTGCCTCCACGATCTCGGCCTCCGACGCCGACGGGCGGCCGTAGGCGATGTTGTCCCGGATGGTCCCGCCGAACAGCCAGGTGTCCTGCAGGACCATTCCCATCCGCGAGCGCAGCTCGCGCCGGGGAACAGCGGTGACGTCCACGCCGTCGAGCGTGATCCGGCCGGCGTCCAGTTCGTAGAACCGCATCATCAGGTTCACCAGGGTGGTCTTGCCGGCCCCGGTGGGGCCGACGATCGCCACCGTCTGCCCGGGCTCCGCCACCAGGCTGAGGTCGGCAATAAGCGGCTTGTCGGGCGAATAGGAGAAGGAGACATTCTCGAACACCAGCCGCCCGCGGCCACCGGAAGAGGCAGCACCTGAAGATTCGGGAGTCTGCTCCTCCTCGTCCAGCAGCTCGAACACCCTTTCCGCGGACGCTACCCCGGACTGCAGCAGGTTGGCCATCGACCCAAGCTGCGCCAGCGGCTGGGTGAACTGCCGCGAGTACTGGATGAACGCCTGTACGTCGCCCAACTGCATCGCCCCGGAGGCCACCTGCAGCCCGCCCACCACCGCGATCGCCACGTACACCAGGTTCCCGATGAACGTCAGCGCCGGCATGATCAGTCCGGAAATGAACTGTGCGCCGAAGCTCGCCTCGAACAGCTCCGCATTCTTCTGCCGGAACCGCTCCTCCACCTCCCGCTGCCGGCCGAACACCTTGACCAGTGCGTGCCCCGTGTACGTCTCCTCGATCTGCCCGTTCAGCTCCCCCGTGTGCTTCCACTGCGCCACGAACAGCTTCTGCGAGCGCTTGGCGATCAGGCCCGTCGTCACCAGCGTCAGCGGCACCGTCACCAGGGCAATCAGCGCCAGCACCGGCGAGAGCAGGAACATCATCAGCAGCACGCCCAGCACCGTGAGCAGCGACGTGACTGCCTGGCTGATCGACTGTTGCAGGCTCTGCGAGATGTTGTCCACGTCGTTCGTCACCCGGCTGAGCAGCTCGCCGCGCTGGATGGAGTCGAAGTACCGCAGCGGCAGCCGGTGGATCTTCGCCTCGATCCGCTCCCGCAGCCGGTACACGGTCCGCTGCACCACACCGTTAAGTACGTAGGCCTGGATCCAGCCGAACGCCGACGCCAGCACATACAGCGCCAGCGCCCACAGCAGCACGCTGGCCAGCGCGGCGAAGTCGATCCCCGTGCCCGGCGTCAGCGTCATTGCCCCCAGCATGTCCGCCTGCTTCTCCTGCCCGGACGCCCGCAGTCCGGCGATCACCTGTTCCTTGCTCGCCCCGGGCGGCAGGTTTTTGCTGACGGCGCCGGCGAAGATCAGGTTGGTGCCCTCGCCCAGTAGCCGCGGCCCGGTCACCGAGAACGCCACGCTGACGACGGCGAGCGCAAGTACCAGCGCCAGCCAGGCCCGTTCGGGGCGGAGCTCCCCCAGCAGCCGCCGGGCCGACGGCCCGAAGTTCAGCGCCTTCTCCGCCGGGACATTCATCCCCGCGAACGGCCCGCCCCGTCCCGGTCCGCCGGCGGGCCGGGGGATGCGTACGACGGCGGCCTGCCGGGTTCCCGCGGCAGCCCCGGTTCCGGGGGCTCCAGCTGCGGGGCCGGGAGGGGTTCCGCGGGCTGTGCTCATGCCGTCTCCTCCGCCGCCAGCTGCGAGGACACGATCTCGCGGTACGTCTCCGAGGTCTCCAAAAGCTCACTGTGCGTTCCGCGCCCGACAATCCTGCCGCCGTCGAGCACCAGGATCTGGTCCGCGTCCGCAATGCTGGAGACGCGCTGGGCGATGATCACCAGCGTGGCCCCGGCGGTGTCCCGCCGCAGCGCCTGCCGGAGCCGGGCATCCGTGGCGGTGTCCAGTGAGGAAAACGAGTCGTCAAAGATGTACAACTCCGGCCTCTTCACGAGTGCCCGGGCGATCGCCAGCCGTTGCCGCTGGCCGCCGGAGACGTTGGTGCCGCCCTGCGAGACGGGCGCGTCCAGCCCGCCGTCCATCCTGCGCACGAAGTCCTCTGCCTGGGCCGTGGCCAGGGCCCGCCACAGCTCTTCCTCGGTGGCGTCGGGTTTGCCGTAGAGCAGGTTGCTCCGCACGGTTCCGGAGAACAGGTACGGCCGCTGAGGGACCAGGCCGATGTGCCCCCACAGCAGGTCAGGGTGCAGTTCCCGCACGTCCACGCCACCCATCAGCACCGATCCGGATGTGGCGTCGAAGAGCCGCGGCATGAGGTTCACCAGGGTGGTTTTCCCCGAGCCCGTGCTGCCGATGACCGCCGTCGTCCTGCCCGCGGCAGCCGTGAAGCTGACGCCGCTGAGGACCGGCCGTTCGGCACCCGGGTAGGCGAATCCGACGTCGCGCATTTCCAGCTCACCGCGGGCAGTGCCGCCGGACGCATCGGCGGAAAAGCGCACCGGGTGCTCGGGCGGCCGCACGGAGGACTCCGTCTCCAGCACCTCACCGATCCGGTCCGCGGAGACGGCCGCGCGCGGGATCATCACGGCCATGAAGGTGGCCATCATGACGGACATCAGGATCTGCAGCAGGTAGCTGAGGAACGCCACCAGTGTCCCCACCTGCATGGAGCCGTCCTCGATCCGGAACGACCCGAACCAGATCACCGCCACGCTGGACACGTTGAGCACCAGCATCACCACGGGAAACGCGAGCGCCATCAGCCGCCCCGCCCGCAGCGCCGTATCCGTCACGTCGGCGTTGGCGCCCGCGAACCGCTCCGTTTCCAGGTCCTCGCGCACAAACGCCCGCACCACCCGGATGCCGGCCAGCTGCTCGCGGAGCACCCTGTTGACGGCGTCGATCCGCAGCTGCATCAGGCGGAACAGGGGCACCATCCGGCTGATGATCACCGCGACGCCGGCCAGCAGCACCGGCACGCTCACCGCGATCAGCCACGAGAGCTGGGCATCCTGCCGGACCGCCATCACCACGCCGCCAATACTGAGCATGGGTGCGGCCACCATCAGCGTGGCGGACATCAGCACCAGCTGCTGCACCTGCTGGACATCGTTCGTGGACCGGGTGATCAGGCTGGCGGGGCCGAACTGGGTGACCTCCTGCTCGGAGAACCCGCCCACCCGGGTGAAGATCGCCCCGCGCAGGTCCCGGCCCATGCCCATCGCCGCTTTGGCCCCGAAGTACACCGCCGTCACCGCGCACGCGATCTGCAGCAGGGTGATGACCAGCATGAGGCTGCCGACGCGCAGGATGTAGCCCGTGTCCCCCTTGGCCACACCCAGGTCGATGATGTCCGCGTTCAGGGTGGGGAGATAGAGGGAGGCAATGGACTGCGCAAGCTGAAAAACGACGACGGCGATCAGCAGCCGCCGTTGCGGCTGCAGGTACCGGACAAGAAGCTTCCATAGCATTCAGGCACTCGCAGCAGGTCCTCGAAGAGATGGGAAGGCCAGTGTACGTCCGGCCGCTGAAGGACAGCCTGTAGGCTGGAGCCGTCGCCGGAAATCCGGGCACACGGCAATAAACACCGCGCAGTGTGCGCGGCGAACAAGCACCGCAAATTGAAGAATGGGGACTTCATTGGGCGATCAGCAGTTGGGCTTTGGCGAGCCCGGAAACACACCGGCGGCTGTCCGGCTCTCGGCAGCCTGCTGGGTGGCCAGCGCCGTGGTGGCGGGCATGATGCCTGTCATCCTGGAGGTCTCGGGAATCGACTTCGGCCAGTCGATCCCCGACTGGGCCGTGCCCTATCTCGTGGCGTTCGCCGTCCCGCTGACTGCTCTGCAGGTCCTGGCGGCCCAGCATCTGCTGCACGGCGAGCGGTGGGCCCGCAGCCTCCTTACGGCCGCTGCGGCCCTCTCGGCGCTCGGCGCACCTGTCGACCTCACCGTCCCGATCCTTGCCGGCCTGCTCCTGACACTGGCCGGCGCCACGCTCATGTGGCTGCCCGCATCCAACCGGTTCTTCCTGCTGCACCGCGGCGTTACCGCCTATCCTGTGCCGGCGGTGTCCGGCGCGGACGCCGCCCTTAGCGACCGCACGCTCAAAGACGCCGGCTTCAAAGACACCGCCTTCAACGACACCGCACTGAAAGGAGAACTGCTGTGAGTGATACGCTCCTGCTGCCCGCCGTGGCCGATGCCCTGGCCGCCCACGGCGTGGCCCACGAGGTCCTCGAATGCCTGCCGGAACTGGCGGACACCGCGGAGTTCTGCGCACACTACGGCTTCAGCCTGGAGCAGGCGGCCAACACCATCCTGATCGCCTCCAAGAAGGTGGAGCCGCCACGGTATGCGGTGTGCCTGGTCCTGGGCACCACCCGCCTCGACGTGAACCGTGCGGTCCGGGCCCTGCTCGACGTCAAGCGCGCCTCGTTTGCCGACGCCGAAACCACCACCGCGCTGACCGGCATGCTGGTGGGCGGCGTGACCGTCCCCGGCATCGAGGGGCTGCCCGTGTACGTGGACCGGGCCGTGACGGAGGTGCCCCGGGTGGTCATGGGCGGGGGCAACAGGTCCAGCAAGATCGTCCTCGACCCGGCCGAGCTCCTCAAGCTCCCCGGCGTCGAGGTAGTGGACGGGCTCGCCACGCCGCGGGAACCGGCGGAGGCATAATGACCAGCGTGAACGAATACCCCTTTTCGCAGGTCGACGTTTTCGCCCCGGGGCCGCAGCCCGGCAACCCGGTGGCCGTCGTCCATAATGCCGATGACCTGTCCGCCGAGCAGATGCAAAGCTTCGCCAACTGGACCAACCTCCCCGAAACCACCTTCCTGCTCAGGCCCACCCGGCCGGAGGCGGACTACCGGCTGCGGATCTTCACGCCGGCGTCCGAGCTTCCCTTCGCCGGGCACCCCACGCTCGGCTCCGCACACGCGTGGCTGGAGAACGGCGGCCAGCCGCACCGCCCGGGCGAACTCGTGCAGGAATGCGAGGTGGGGCTGGTCAAAATCAGCCAAACCGCGAACGAGCAGTTCTTCGAGGCCCCGCCGCTGCGTCGCTCCGGGCCTCTGGAGGCTGAGGTCCTGGAGCAGGCCATCACGAGTCTGCGCATCACTCCGGAAGAGGTCCTCGACAGCAACTGGGTGGACAACGGACCGGGCTGGCTCGGTATCCGGCTGGCCTCGGCCCGGGCTGTGCTCGACCTGACGCCGGACTTCACCGCGATGGGACAGCTGAATGTCGGCGTCATCGGTGCCTACGGGGACGGCGGACCGGCCGACTTCGAGGTGCGCGGTTTCCTTCCCGGACTGGCCATCCCCGAAGACCCGGTCACCGGCAGCCTGAACGCGGGCCTCGCCCAGTGGCTGATCGGCTCGGGTGCGGCGGAGGGCAACTACACCGTCAGCCAGGGCACTGCCCTGGGCCGCGGCGGCCGGCTGACCATCACCAGCGAAGGCGACAGCATCTGGGTGGGCGGGACCAGCCGCACGGTGGTCAGGGGCAGTGCCTTCCTCTGATCCGGTTGGCGGCGGATGCCTGCCGTCCTGATGCATGCCGGTGCCGCCGCACTGCGGCACCTAGGTTGTAAATGAGAATGGTTCTCATTATGCTGGATGCATGATCCTGACCGTCCTCAGCTCCCTCGACTCCCTCTGCCGGCAGCAGGCGTGCGAAGCGCTGGCCGCGGCACACCCCCCGGCCGCCGTCGTGGTCCATGACCTCCTGGAAAACGGCACTGTTGTGCGCCGGGTCTTCAGCCACGACGGGCCGGTCCAGCGGCACGAAACAGTTCTGGAACACGGCTGCCTGAGCTGCACCGTGCGCCTGGACGTGGTGCCCACCGTCAGGCAGCTGATGGCGCGCGGGGAGGAACACGTCATTGTTGGGCTGCCTTCGGGCGTGCCGGCGTCCACCACTATCGCCGCGCTCAGGCAGGAGCTTGGCCGGGACTGCCGGGTGAGCTCCGCCGTCCACGCCTGCGCGCCGGATTGCGTGGAGGACCACATCTGGGACCGCCACACATTGTTCGAATCAGGTTTCACACCCGTGCCCGATGACGAGCGGACGTCCGGCGAATTCGTCATGGGAGAGCTATCGTTCTGCGACACCATCCTTGCCGCAGAACCGGACGTTCTCCCCGTAGATCCCGATGGGCGGGCCCGCGGCCTGCAACTCCTCCGTGAACTGGCACCGCACGCCGACCTCGCCGAGGACGCGGCGCGGATTCGGCCGGGCCGGCACGACTACGCCGCCGCCGTCGGCAGAACGGTTCCCGGAACCGTGCGGACAGCACGCACGTCCGGCGGACCGTTCACCACGGTCACCCACCGGATCCGCCGCCCGCTCCATCCGGAGAGGTTCCGGCACGCCCTGGCCACGCTGGCCGCCGGATGCTGCTGGCTCCGCGGCTACCTTTGGATAGCAACAGCCCCCGGCTGCCGGATCGCCATCCACGGCATCGGCCCGCGCATCTGGCTGGAGAATACCGGGCCATGGCCAACCAGCAGGGCCGAACCGCACCTGGCGCAAGAGGCCGCACACCCTGGCGCACTGCAGGACCCGCACACCGGTCCGGGCGGCCGCGGGACGGTACTCGCCGCCACCGGCGACAGCCTGGACGGGGACCGGATCGCCGAGCTGCTCGCATCCTGCGAGCTCACCGAATCAGAAATGAATGCCGGATTCGAGGCCCTGGACGATCCGTTTGGTCTCACCCAGCCGAATTGACCGGCCACATCACCACAAGAAGCCTGACCATCACCACAAGGAGGAGAAAGTTACATGAAGGTACGGAATTCGCTGCGCGCACTGAAGAAGATACCGGGAGCCCAAGTGGTGCGCCGCCGCGGAAAGACGTTTGTCATCAACAAGAAGAATCCGAGGATGAAGGCCCGTCAAGGCTGAGCCCCGCGTCAGGAATTAGTGCCGGGGACGGGCCGGTGCCCCATTGCGCCTTGCCCGTCCCAGTCCATGGCTTTCCTGGGTGAATCCGTGATGTTCGTAGCGGGTCGTTTTACGGGGCCGCGGCGCTTCTGCACGGCCCCTGCGGAATACTGTCCTCCGACAGGCTCAAGAAAGGCGCAACTTTCCGGAAGGATCACTGCAAGATCCGCTGGCACCGCCGTCGTCCGTTTTGAAGTGCGGCGGCCTTGGCCCGCGGCAATCCGGGCATGATAACGTGACGTGCGCCTCAAAGCCGCAACGTTGGCCGCCCCCCGGACGTTGGACAGGGGACGGAAGGAGGCCACATGCTCATTGTCCTGACAGGAATCGACGGCTCGGGCAAAACGACGGCGGCCCGCTCGCTGGCTGCCGCAGCCCGCGAGAAGGGCAGCGGCGCACTCCTGCTGAACAACTATGCAGGCCGGCGGCGAATGTCCCTGCTCAGCGCCAGGCTCGGCATCCGGCTGCCAGCCCGCCTGGCCGACGCCCTGGAAACCACCATGCGGGTGTTCAACGTGCTGGTGTCCACTGTGCGGGCGTCCCGGTTCCAGGGCCTGGTTGTCATGGACCGGCACCTCCACTGCCAGCTGGCGCTGCGCGAGGCACGGGGCCTGCGCCGCGGCTGGCTTCTCCCCTGGATCCTCCGGACGCTGCCAGCCCCGGACCTCGTCCTCCACCTGGACGTGAGCCCCGAAGCCGCACACCAGCGGATCGTGGCGCGCGGCACGGACGAGGAATCCGTGGCCGAACTGACCGCCCTGCGGAACGCCTACCGGGCACTGCCCGAGTACGCGGGGATGGTGAAGATCGACGCCGACGGTCCCCCGGCCGAGGTGGTCGCCAGGCTGGTTGACGCGGTCGATTTCCGCCGGCAACTCAAGGTTTAGTCAAGAATTGCCGAAACGGCCGAATACGCCTTTACTGAACTCCCGCCGCCTGTACATTAGTGCCAGCTCTCCTCTTTCCCCCCAAAAAATGGAGCGCTGGAAGCCTCCGCGCTTGAGTCCGATGATTCGCGCGGAGGCTTCACGTTTTCCCCCAAGCATCACGGTCGGCTGCTGCCCGCACTGGCCACACTCCGCCGTCGACGATATAGTAAGCATGCTGATGACTTCGGATTACCGGACCATCATCTGTTCACTTCGACGAAGGAGACACTATGAGCACGAGGGTTGAGAAGCGCATTCTGGTGAACGTGCCGGTCAGCACGGCATACAACCAGTGGACCCAGTTCGAGGACTTTCCCCACTTCATGGGCGGCGTCAAGAAAGTGACCCAGCTCAGCGACGACCGCCTCGAGTGGGTGGCCGAGATCGCGGGCGTGAAGCGCAAGTGGGAGGCGCGGATCCTGGAGCAGAAGCCTGACCAGAAGGTTGCCTGGGCAGCCACCGAGGGGGCCACCAACGCCGGATCGGTGGAATTTGAAGACGTGGGCGGCGGCCAGACCTCCATCAAGCTCTTCATCGACTACGAACCCGAAGGGCTCGTGGAGAAGATCGGTGACAAACTGCATGTGGTGGAGCACCAGGCCGAGGCCGACCTCAAGAGGTTCAAGGAATTCATCGAGGACGAAGGCTACGCCAGCGGCGCCTGGCGCGGCTCGGTCAACGAAGGCGGATCGGTAGGCACGCCGGGCGTCGAGCATGCTGCCGGGTCGCTCGGCGACAGCGGCAAGGCAGGCATCTCCGGCAAGGCGGCCGCGGCCGCCGGAGTGGCGGCTGCAGCAGGGGCGGCAGTGGCCGCTGCCGCGGGCAGCAAGGACAAGGATGCGGACACGGTTTATGTCGTGGACGAGACTGTCACCCCGGTGGTGCCGGAATACACCGAAACCACTGTTGCCGACACGACCGGCACGGGCTCGGCGCTGACGGACGAGGCCATCGCGCATCCGTTCGACCAGACCAACGGGCTGATTGACGACGAAGGCGACTCGGACGAGACGGCAGCCAGCGACACACAGAGCGCCGCGGACCGGGCCGAGAGGGCAGACCGCGGTCCCGGAACCATCCCGCCCCTTGGCGGCACCAGCGGCCAGCACTAGAGGCCCGCTCAGCTGACAACTGAAGCGCAATCACGGCGGCACCGTTCAAGGTGCCGCCGTGATTGCTGTTCGAGCGGGTTCGGGCGCTCTGGGCTTGGGCCCGCCTGGGCTTCGGCCGGCTCCGTCAGAGTGCGGGGTCCGGCGTTCCTGCCGCCCTGTTGCGGGTTTCCATCAGGTGCAGCTGCAGCTTCGCTTCTGCTTCCCGGCGCCGTTTGGCCTGCTCGCGCATCTTCCGCGTGGCCTCGGAGCCTTCGGAGTGGATCAGTCCGGCTGTTCGGTTGCGGGGAGCGCCACCGCCGGAGGGTGCCGCCGCCATAAGTTCGTCGCTCATGCCCAATGGTCACATGGCCGTGATCTTGCGGGAAGAGCTGATGCCGGAGCGTGACCGGATCGGAACCTGGCGGCATTCGTAAGGGCCGGCGGCGGTTGGGAAGGCACCCCGGGCTCGTAAGGATCGCTCTCCGGGGCTCTTGCCGTCGGCCCCACCTTTATTTTACGAGCCCGGAGCCCAGTGAAACAGGGGTTTTTGGGCTTCCCCGCACCCGAATCGCCAGTGCTGCGGCCAAAGTGGTGCAGATATGCTCGGAACCGCGCCTCGACGCGCCGGGCAACGTGCTGGATGGCAACCTACTGAACGAGGAGAACCTGACATGACCGACAACACGATCCGCCTTACACGGCACTTCCCACACCCGCCGGAGGCAGTCTGGAAGGCGCTCACCACACCGGACCTGCTCGCGCGGTGGTGGGCGGCCGGCGACATCGCCCCCACTGTCGGGCACCGCTTCACGCTGGACATGGGCGGCTGGGGAACCCAGCAGTGCGAGGTCCTCAGCGTCGATCCCGGCACCTCCATCAGCTTCCTGTTCGCCGAGGGCGCCCTGGACACCACCGTGACATGGACCCTCGAAACGGTTGAGGACGGCACGGTCCTGCACCTCGAACACTCCGGCTTCAAGCTGGACACTCCGATGGGGCAGCAGGCCTTCCAGGGCATGGGCAACGGCTGGCCCGGGGTGCTTTCCCGCATCGACGACGTCCTCGCCGAGGCTGCACGGCCGTAGCCGCAGCACCAAATTCCGCCCCAGATCAGGAGGGGCGGCCCCCCCGGGGGCGGGCCCCCCGGGGGTGCACGAACGGGGGCCCCCCCCCCCCCCCCGACACAGCCCCCCCCCCCCCCCCAACAAAAAAAAAAAAAAAAAAAAAAAAA
>NZ_JBHUSB010000003.1:0-146841 GCF_042673905.1 Arthrobacter sp. NPDC057009 | reverse complement strand
CTTTCGCCTCACAACAAATTCCCCCCCATTATTTGGGGGGCGGCCCCGGGGGGGGCCGCCCCTCCTGTGCTTCCAGTACGGTCGCCCCGGCCGCTCCCCTTGACTCTCCCGCCACCCCTTCCCTACACTTTTCATAAAGCAGAATCTAAATTCCACAAAGCGGAAACGGTCGAAAAGCCGACAAGCAGGGAAGATAGATCAACGCCCCTCCCCGGAAGGACCTACGATGACGTACACAGTGAACTGCTCCATCCTCCTGACGGAGCTGCCCTTGCTCGAGCGCCCCGCAGCCGCGAAGGCGGCCGGTTTTGACGCCGTCGAGTTCTGGTGGCCTTTTGAGAGCTCAGTCCCTTCCGACGCCGAGATCACGGCTTTCGAGCGCGCCATCACCGACGCCGGCGTGCAGCTTTCCGGCCTGAACTTCAATGCCGGCAACATGCCCGGCGGCGACCGCGGCCTGGTGTCCTGGAAGGGCCGCTGCTCTGAGTTCAAGGACAACATCGACGTCGTTGCCGGGATCGGTGAGCGCCTCGGCTGCAAGGCCTTCAACGCCCTCTACGGCAACCGCCAGGAAGAGTTCAGCCCGGAAGAGCAGGACGAGCTCGCAGCCAGGAACCTCGCCGCGGCCGCGGAAGGCGTGGCCCGGATCGGCGGCACCGTCCTCCTCGAACCCGTCAGCGGAGCCCCGCGGTACCCGCTCCTGAAGGCCCAGGACGCACTCGACGTGATCGCCCGGGTCAAGGCGGAATCCGGCGCCCGGAACATCAAGCTCCTCGCGGACTTCTACCACCTGGCCGTCAACGGGGACGACGTCGCCACGGTCATCGAAAACCACGCCAAGGACTTCGGCCACATCCAGATTGCCGACAACCCCGGCCGCGGGGCTCCCGGAACCGGCGAGCTTCCCCTCGGCGAGTGGATCGCCCGCAGCCGCGAACTCGGCTACGAGGGCTACATCGGCCTCGAATACAAGGAACCGCAGGAAACCGCCTTCAGCTGGGCGATCCGCGAACACGCCGCCTCCTGACCAGCAGAACCAGACAAAGACTTCAGAAAGAGAACCATCATGAGCAACGTTGCAGTCATCGGACTCGGAATCATGGGCCTGCCCATGGCCATCAACCTCGTCAAGGCCGGCCACACCGTCACCGGTTTCAACCGCAGCCAGGACAAGATCGACAAGCTCGTCTCCGAAGGCGGCAAGGGCGCCTCCAGCATCGCTGACGCCGTCAAGGACGCCGACGTCGTCATCACCATGGTCCCGGACTCCCCCGACGTCGAAGGCGTCGTCAGCGGCCCCGACGGCGTCTTCGCCAACGCCAAGCAGGGCACCCTCTGGATCGACGCGTCCAGCATCCGCCCAGACGTCGCCAAGCGCCTGTCCGACGACGCCCGCGACGCCGGCATCCGCCCCCTCGACGCCCCGGTCTCCGGCGGCGAACAAGGCGCCATCGACGCCGTCCTCTCCATCATGGTCGGCGGCGACAAGGCAGACTTCGACGCCGCCTCGGACGTCCTGAACGCCGTCGGCAAAACCATCGTCCACGTCGGCCCCTCCGGCTCCGGCCAGACCGTCAAGGCCGCCAACCAGCTGATCGTCGCGGTCAACATCGAGGTCCTCGGCGAAGCCATCGCCTTCCTCGAGGCCTACGGCGTGGACACCGACGCCGCCCTCAAGGTCCTCGGCGGCGGCCTGGCCGGCTCCAAGGTCCTGGACCAGAAGGGCCAGAAGATGCTCGACCGCAACTTCGACCCCGGCTTCCGCCTCGCCCTCCACCACAAGGACCTGGGCATCGTCACCTCCGCCGCCCGCGAAGCCAACGTCTCCATCCCGCTCGGCGCGGTCGTCGCCCAGCTCGTCGCCGCCACCGTCAACCAGGGCGACGGCGGACTGGACCACTCGGGACTCTTCAAGCAGGTCCTCCAGCTCAGCGGCCGGAAGTAACCCGGGCCGGAAGTAAACCCAATGCGCCATTAGGCGCCGCAACAAGCAAACCCGGGGCAGCCGCCGTCGAACTTTCCGACGGCGGTTCCCCCACCACACCCTTTTTCGGCCCCAAGGGGCCCACCAACAGACTTTTGAGGAGCACACCATGACCAAGATGCGCACCGTAGACGCTGCCATCGCCATCCTGGAAAAGGAGGGCGCCACCGAGGCGTTCGGCCTGCCGGGCGCGGCGATCAACCCTTTCTACTCCGCCATGAAAGCCCATGGCGGCATCCGCCACACCCTGGCCCGCCACGTTGAAGGCGCCAGCCACATGGCCGACGGCTACTCCCGCGCAGCGGACGGCAACATCGGCATCTGCATCGGCACCTCCGGCCCGGCCGGCACCGACATGATCACCGGCCTGTACGCAGCATGGGCAGACTCCATCCCCATGCTCTGCATCACCGGACAGGCCCCGGTGGCCAAGCTGCACAAGGAAGACTTCCAGGCCGTGGACATCGAGTCCATCGCCAAGCCCGTCACCAAGATGGCCATGACCATCCTGGAGCCCGGCCAGGTCCCCGGCGCGTTCCAGAAGGCCTTCCAGCTGATGCGTTCCGGCCGTCCCGGTCCGGTGCTGCTGGACCTGCCGATCGACGTGCAGATGGCCGAGATTGAATTCGACATCGACACCTACGAGCCGCTGCCCGTGGAGAAGCCCAAGGCTTCCCGCAAGCAGCTGGAGAAGGCCCTGGACATGCTGACGGCAGGCGAGCGCCCGCTGATCGTGGCCGGCGGCGGCGTCATCAACGCCGGCGCTTCCGCCCAGCTGGTGGAACTGGCCGAGCTACTGAACGTTCCCGTGATCCCCACCCTGATGGGCTGGGGTGCCATCCCGGACGACCACGGGCTGATGGCCGGCATGGTGGGCCTGCAGACCAGCCACCGCTACGGCAACGAGAACTTCCTGCGCAGCGACTTCGTGATCGGCATCGGCAACCGCTGGGCCAACCGCCACACCGGCGGCCTGGACACCTACACCGCCGGCCGCAAGTTCGTGCACATCGACATCGAGCCCACCCAGATCGGCCGCGTGTTCTCCCCGGACTTCGGCATCGCTTCCGACGCCGGCGCCGCCCTGGACGGCCTGCTGGAGATCGCCCGCGAGCGCCAGGCCGCCAAGGCCCTGCCGGACTACTCCGCCTGGGTTGCCGAGTGCGCCGAGCGCAAGGCCACCCTGCACCGCAAGACCCACTTCGACAACGTGCCGATGAAGCCCCAGCGCGTGTACGAGGAGATGAACAAGGCGTTCGGCAAGGACACCACCTACGTGTCCACCATCGGCCTGTCCCAGATCGCCGGCGCGCAGATGCTCCACGTGTTCGGCGCCCGCAAGTGGATCAACGCCGGCCAGGCAGGCCCGCTGGGCTGGACCGCCCCGGCCGCCCTCGGCGTGGTGCGCGGCAAGCCGGGCGAGAACGTGGTGGCGCTGTCCGGTGACTACGACTTCCAGTTCATGATCGAGGAACTGGCCGTGGGCGCGCAGTTCAACCTGCCGTATATCCACGTGGTGGTGAACAACTCCTACCTGGGCCTGATCCGCCAGTCCCAGCGCGGGTTCAGCATGGATTACCACGTGTCACTGGGCTTCGACAACATCAACTCCCCGGAGACCGAGGGCTACGGCGTGGACCACCTCAAGGTCGCCGAGGGTCTGGGCTGCAAGGCCATCCGTGTGACCAGCCCCGAGGACATGCCGGCCGCTTTCGACAAGGCCAAGGCACTGATGGGCGAGTTCCAGGTTCCCGTGGTGGTGGAAGTGATCCTGGAAAAGGTCACCAACATCTCCATGGGTCTGGAGATCAACGCCGTGAACGAGTTCGAGGAGCTGGCCACCAGCGCCGCCGACGCCCCCACCGCCATCCTGGCGCTGCAGGACTAAGCAATGCGCATCGTGATCGCGCCGGACAAGTTCAAGGGCTCACTCTCCGCCCCTGACGTGGCCCGGCACCTTGAAACCGGGCTGCGTTCCGCCACAGCGGACGGCGTCAGCCATGAGGGACGGCGCTCACTTGAGGTACTGCGGATTCCCGTGGCCGACGGCGGCGAGGGCACCCTCGACGCCGCCGTCGGCTCCGGCTTCACCCGCCGCCGTGCCGTGGTCAGCGGCCCCACCGGACAGCCGCTGACGGCGGAGTTCGCGGTCCGCGGCCGTGAGGCCGTGATCGAAATGGCCGCGGCTTCCGGTTTGGCGGTGCTTCCCAACTACGACGGCGGGCGGCCGGATTCCGTAACGGCCCGGACTGCCAGCAGCCTGGGCACTGGCGAACTGATCCGCGCGGCGCTCGACGCCGGCTGCCGGCAGATCATCCTCGGCGTCGGCGGCAGCGCCAACACCGACGGCGGTGCGGGGGTGCTGCAGGGGCTCGGCGCGAAGCTGCTCGACGCCGCCGGCAACGAACTGCCCCTCGGCGGCGCCGCCCTCGCGCACCTGACGGAAATCGACTTCTCCGGCTTCGACACCCGGCTGGAGGAATCCCGCTTCATCCTGGCGAGCGATGTGGACAACCCGCTGCTCGGAGCGGAAGGCGCAGCCGCGATCTTCGGACCGCAGAAGGGCGCCACCGCCGCCGACGTCGGCGAACTGGACGCCGCCCTGGCCAACTTCGTCCAGGTCCTCGCCGCGGAGATCGGGCCACGGGCGGTCAAGGCCGCCAGCGCGCCCGGCGCCGGGGCAGCCGGCGGCGTCGGCTACGCCGCCATCGCGGCACTGGCGGCATCACGGCGGCCGGGCATCGACGTCGTACTTGATTTCACCCGGCTCGCCGACCGCCTGGCCGGCGCGGACCTGGTGATCACCGGCGAAGGCAGCCTCGACGAACAGAGCCTGCTGGGCAAGACGCCCATGGGCGTTGCCCGCGCGGCAGCGGCCGCCGCAGTACCGGTGGTTGCCGTCTGCGGCCGCACCACGCTCTCGCCCGAACAGCAGCAGAACTCCGGCTTCCGGCAGGTCTATCCCCTGACGGCGCTGGAGAGCAATGTAGAGATATGTATAGCCGAAGCAGGACGTCTGCTTGAGGAATTGGGTCAGCACATTGGCGTGCACGTGACCGACACTGCGAACACGAAGGAGCCCCTGAATGTCTGAAGAACGCTTTGACCTGGTCATCCGGGGCCGGCGCGTCCTGACCACCGCCGGAATCGCCGCCCGTGAAGTGGGCGTGCGCGGCGGCAAGATCGTCGCCCTCGAGCCGCTCGGAAACGGGCTGCAGGGGGACGAGGTGGTGGAACTCGCCGACGACGAAACCCTGATCCCCGGCCTGGTGGACACCCACGTCCACGTCAACGAGCCCGGCCGCACCGAGTGGGAGGGCTTCGCGTCCGCCACCCGCGCCGCGGCCGCCGGCGGCGTCACCACCATCATCGACATGCCGCTGAACTCCATCCCGCCCACCACCAACGTGGACGGCCTCAAGCTCAAGCGCGAGGTGGCCGAGGACCAGGCGTTCGTGGACGTCGGGTTCTGGGGCGGCGCCATCCCCGGCAACAAGTCCGACCTGCGCCCGCTGCACGATGAGGGCGTCTTCGGCTTCAAGTGCTTCCTGCTGCACTCCGGGGTGGACGAGTTCCCGCACCTGGACGCGGACGAGATGGAGGAGGACATGCGCGAGCTGAAGTCCTTCGACTCGCTCATGATCGTCCACGCCGAGGACTCCCACGCCATCGACCACGCGCCCCACCCCGGCGGCGCGCACTACTCCACGTTCCTGGCCTCCCGCCCCCGCGGCGCCGAAAACAAGGCCATCGCGGAGGTGATCGAGCGCGCCCGCTGGACCGGTGCCCGCGCCCACATCCTGCACCTCTCGTCTTCGGACGCGCTGCCGATGATCGCCTCTGCGAAGCGCGACGGCGTGCACCTCACCGTGGAGACCTGCCCGCACTACCTCACGCTCATGGCCGAGGAAATCCCCGACGGCGCCACGGCGTACAAGTGCTGCCCGCCCATCCGCGAGGCCTCCAACCGCGAGCTCCTCTGGCAGGGCCTGCAGGACGGCACCATCGACTGCATCGTCTCGGACCACTCCCCCAGCACGCTGGACCTGAAGGACCTGGAAAACGGTGACTTCGCCGTGGCCTGGGGCGGCGTCTCCTCACTGCAGCTGGGCCTGTCCCTGATCTGGACCGAGGCCCGGCACCGCGGCATTCCGCTGGAGCAGGTGGTGTCGTGGATGGCCGAGAAGCCCGCGTCCCTGGCCCGGCTCTCCAACAAGGGCCAGCTGGCGCTGGGGTACGACGCCGACTTCGCCGTCTTCGCCCAGGACGAGGCCTTCGTGGTGGACGTGTCCAAGCTCAAGCACAAGAACCCCATCACCCCGTACGACGGCAAGGCTCTCTCCGGCGTGGTCCGCCGCACCTACCTGCGCGGCAGCGTGGTGGACGGCAGGACCCCCGGCGGCAAGCTGATCCGCCGCGGCGGCATCTGAGGGCCGCGCGGTGGCTGTGCATGCCCATTCACCGCGCGGCACTTCGGCCCCCTGGGGCGCCAAGGCCCACGGCCTTGCCGTCTGGGTAGCTCCCCCCGAGGGCCAGGACATCGATCCCGACGTCCTGGCCCGGGCTGCCGAGCTGGTGCTGGCACGGGCCCTTCAGTTTGCTCCGGAGGCGGAAGTCCACTGGCCCGCCGCCGGAGCTGCAACTTCCGCCGCCGGGACGCGCCCGGGCCCGCCCCCTGGGGAGGGGGCGCCCAACGGTGCGCCCGACGGCGGAACGACAGTGCCGCCGTCGTCCTCCCCCGATTCCCCCCAGCCGGACCCCTCGCAACAGGATCCAATGGACGCGGAGTCCCGGGAAACGGACGACGGCGGCGCCGCCCACCTCCCGCCGTCGGCCGGGCACGTCAGCCAGGTGGCTGTGGACCTGGCCCGGTCCGAGGTGCTGCTGGACGGCGAGCGGGTGCCGCTGACCGGCGTCGAGTTCAAGCTGCTGCGCTACCTGGTGGAGCACTGCTCGCGGACCGTTGACCGGGAGGAGCTGCGGCTGTTCCTGGAGTCGTGCGACAGCCCCGGTGCCGCCGCCCGCTCCATCGACGTGTACGTGGGCCGGGTGCGGCGGAAGCTGTGCGGCGGCCGGCACGCGATCGCCACCGTCCGCGGCGGCGGCTACCGCTTCATCTGCGGGCCCGCAGCCACCGTGCGCGGCCCTGCGGAATACAGCATCTAGGGCTGCTGTTATCCATCTCAGTCCGATCAGTGATTTTGCAGATCAGTGATTTTGCCTGACCAGATTTTCGCTCGACCCAGATCCATCAGAAGGAATGCCATGAGCCCCAAACTGACCACCAAGCTCCAGCCCGGAACCCAGGCGCCGGACTTCACCCTGCGGGACGCAGAAGGCAAGCAGACCGCGCTGGCCGACTACCGCGGCAAGAACGTCATTGTGTACTTCTACCCCGAGGCTGCCACCCCCGGCTGCACCACCGAGGCGTGCGACTTCCGCGACAACCTGGCCTCCTTCCAGGGCTCGGGCTACGCGGTGCTGGGCATCTCCCCCGACGCGCCGGAGAAGCTGGCCACCTTCACGGGCGACTTCGATCTCACGTTCCCGCTCCTGGCCGACGAGGACCACGCCGTTGCCCTGGCCTACGGAGCCTGGGGCGAGAAGCTCATCGACGGCGAGGTGCACGAGGGCATCGTCCGCTCCACCGTGGTCCTGGATCCCGAAGGCAAGGTCACGCTGGCCCAGTACCAGGTCAAGGCGCAGGGCCACGTCCAGGCGCTCCGCGAACAGCTCGGCGTCTAAACGCTCTCTCACTTTCCGCAGCGTTCTGACCGACGCTCTCTCAGCTTTCACCGCTTAACCTCAAACGCTCTCTCACCCTTTCACCGCTTAACCGGAACCCTCCTGCATCAAACTGCAGGAGGGTTCCGGTTTAAGCGGCAGGAGCTGAAAGAGCGTCCTGTAATACCCGGCAGGAAGTGATAGAGCGTCCCTACTTCAGGGCCATTGTTACTTCAGGACCACGGTTCGGTTGCCGTTCAAGATGATCCGGCCTTCGCAGTGCCAGCGGACGGCGTTGCTGAGCGCCTTGCACTCCGTGTCCCGGCCGGCGGCCACCAGGTCCTCGGGGCCGAAGGTGTGGTCCACCTCGACGACCTGCTGCGCGATGATCGGGCCCTCGTCAAGCTCGGCGTTCACGTAGTGCGCGGTGGCGCCCACGGTCTTCACGCCGCGGGCGTAGGCCTGGTGGTACGGCTTGGCACCCTTGAAGGACGGCAGGAACGAGTGGTGGATGTTGATCGCGCGGCCGTCCAGCTTCCGGGCCAGGTCGTCGCTGAGGACCTGCATGTAGCGGGCCAGCACCACCAGCTCAACATCGAGCTCGTCCACGATTTCCAGCAGCCGCGCCTCGGCCTGCGGCTTGGTGTCCGCGGTGACGGGAATGTGGAAGAACGGGATGCCGTGCCAGTCCACGAGGGCCTGGTGGTCCGTGTGGTTGGAAACGACGCCCACAACCTCGATGGGCAGTTCCCCCACGCGGGCACGGAAGAGCAGGTCGTTGAGGCAGTGGCCGAACTTGGAGACCATGATCAGGACCTTGCGGCGGGAGCCGTTCCGTTCCAGCCGCCACTTCATGTTGTACTTCTCCGCCACCGGGGCGAAACCGGCGCGAAGCTGCTCCAGCGTGGACTCGTTGCCGTCCGAAGCGAAGTGCACCCGCATGAAGAAGTGCCCTTCGGCGCGGTCGCCGAACTGCTTGTTGTCGATGATGTCGCAGCCGTATTCCAGCAGGAAGCCGGAGACGGCGTGCACGATGCCCGGGCCTTCGGGGCAGTCCAGGGTCAGCACGTGCTCGACGCTGTTGGCGGGCTGCCCGGCGGCACGCGACTCAGTCTGAATAGCAGTCATGGTCAGCACTCAATTACATTCACAGCGAGGCCTCCTCGAGAGGTTTCCTTGTACTTGGTTTTCATGTCGGCGCCGGTCTCACGCATGGTCTTGATGGCCTTGTCCAGCGACACCTTGTGGCTGCCGTCCCCGTGCAGGGCCAGCCGGGCCGCGTTGATGGCCTTCACGCTGGCGATCGCGTTCCGTTCGATGCACGGGATCTGCACCAGGCCGCCCACGGGGTCGCAGGTCAGGCCGAGGTTGTGCTCGATCCCCACCTCGGCGGCGTTCTCCACCTGCGCGGGGGTGCCACCCAGCACCTCGCAGAGCCCGGCCGCGGCCATGGAGCAGGCCGAACCGACCTCGCCCTGGCACCCCACCTCCGCGCCGGAAATGGAGGCGTTGATCTTGAACAGGATTCCGACGGCGGCCGCCGCCAGCAGGAACCGCACCACACCGTCGTCGTTCGCTCCAGGAACAAACTTCACGTAGTAGTGCAGGACCGCCGGCACGATGCCGGCTGCCCCGTTGGTGGGGGCGGTGACGATGCGGCCACCAGCCGCGTTCTCCTCGTTGACGGCCAGCGCGAAGAGGTTCACCCACTCCATCGCGCGGAGCGGGTCCGTGCTGGCCGAGTCCTTGGACAGGGTCTGGAAGAGCTGCGGCGCACGCCGCTTCACCTGCAGCCCGCCGGGCAGGATGCCCTCCGCGGAGCATCCGTTCTCCACGCATTCGCGCATGACGGCCCACAGCTTCAGCAGTTCCTCGCGGAGCTCCGCCTCGCTGCGCCATGCCAGCTCATTGGCGAGCATGACGTCGGAGATCGACATGTTTTCGCGGCGGCAGATCTCCAGGAGCTCGTTGGCCGTGCTGAAGGGATATGCCAGCGGGGTCTCGTCCGCCACCACCTTTGCGCCGGCGTCGGCATCGCCGTCAACAACGAAACCGCCGCCGATGGAGTAGAAGCTCCGTTCGCTCAGCACCCTGCCGGAGTGGTCCAGGGCGCGGAACGTCATGCCGTTGGGGTGCGCCGGCAGCGACTTGCGCCGGTGCAGCACCATGTCCTCGTCCCAGTTGAAGTCAACCCGGTGGTCCCCGCCGATCCGGAGTTCGGCGTCGAGCGCGGCCGCGGCCACCTGGTCATCCGCGGTGGACGTGTCCACGGTTTCCGGCTCCAGGCCCTGCAACCCCAGGACCACGGCCTTGTCGGAGCCGTGGCCCCGGCCGGTGGCGCCCAGGGATCCGAAGAGCTCTGCCTGGACCCGTGTGGTCGAGCTCAGCAGCCCGCCGCCCTTGAGTCCGTCGGCGAACTGCTTTGCCGCCCGCATCGGGCCGACCGTGTGTGACGACGACGGCCCGATGCCAACGGAAAACAGGTCCAGTGCGCTAAGCGCCATTAAGGCACCTCGGGGGAAGCGAACTCCCTCATGGCGTCCAGGAGCCAGCGGCCCAGGTAGTCAGCGAACGAGGCGCGGGGGAACAGCCGGAAGCTTTCCTCCCCGTCCTTGAACAGGACCACAGGGATGTTGCCCACTTCGGTGTTCAGGGCGGTGCCCGCCTTGAGGGTGCGCGGGTGCAGGTCCAGGGCGCAGCCCTTTTCCAGCACCGCGCGGGCCCGCGGGCCGGACAGCTCGAACGTGGTGCGGTTGGCGGACAGGTCCACCACCTGCCCGGCGCCGTCGCCCAGGGCGGACTTGAGGGAGCCGATCAGGTCCCCGCCCAGGGAGTCGTGGGCGTCCTCCGGGGCCACGACCAGGAACTCCTGCGGGCCGAGCCAAAGGGCGCTCACCCGGTCGGTGCCGCGGACCTCGCCGCAGCGCACCGGCAGGCCGCCGGTGACGGAGCCGATCCGGGCGCCGGCCTCGGAGTTCGGGTCAACCCGGACGCCGGCCATGGTCTGGAACGGGCCCTCTTTGAGGGTGACGGTTCCCTGCACGGACCCGGTCTCGAATGCTTCGGCCAGGTGGGAGGCTGGGCTGCGGCGGATTTCCCGGAGTCCATTGATGCCTGTGAAGGCTGCGGTGTTAGCCATCTTTGCGGGTCCCTTCGGGGTCAAACAGTACGGTTTCTGCCACGACTACGTCGACGAGCTGGTTGCCGGCGGCAGCCACCAGGGTCTCGCCGATCCGGTTGCGGCCGTTCTTGATCAGCGCGAGGCCGAACGAGCGGCCCAGGGCGGCGCTGTGGTAGCTGGAGGTCACGAAGCCCTGCATCGGGACCGGGCCGTAGGCGGGGTTCGCCGGGATGCCCTTCTCCACCAGCTGGGTTCCTTCCGGAAGCCTCAGCGAGCCGTCCACGGGCAGGACGCTGACCAGGTGCTTGCGGTCGTCGCGGTGCTGGTCGATGCGGTTGTAGGAGCGCTTGCCAATGAAGTCCTTGGCCTTGGAGACGATCCATTCCATGCCGGCATCCTGCGGGGTGACCGTGCCGTCGGTGTCCTGACCGACGATCGGGTAGCCCTTCTCGGCGCGCAGCACGTGCATGGTCTCGGTGCCGTAGGGGGTGATGTTGAACTCGGCACCGGCCGCGGCAACGGATTCCCAGGTGTTCAGCCCGTACCAGGACGGCACGTTGATTTCGTAGGCCAGTTCACCGGAGAACGAGATCCGGCAAACGCGGGCCTGCACGCCGGATGCGAGGGTGGTTTCACGGAAGGTCATGAACGGGAAGGCCTCGGCGGACAGGCCGCCGTTGGCTGCCAGTTCCGGGGCGACCTTGGCGATGACGTCGCGGGACTTGGGTCCGACGACGGCGATCGTGCTCCACTGTTCGGTCACCGAGGTGCAGTGCACGTCGAGTTCCGGCCATTCGGTCTGCAGCCATTCCTCGAGCCAGTCCAGCACCTTGGCGGCACCGCCGGTGGTGGTGGTCATGAAGTACGTTTCCTCGTCCAGGCGCAGGGTCACGCCGTCGTCGAAGATCATGCCGTCAGCGAGGCACATGACGCCGTAGCGGGCGGAACCCGGGGCGAGCTTCTTGAATGCGTTGGTGTAGATGCGGTTCAGGAATTCACCGGCGTCCTTGCCACGGATCTCGATCTTGCCGAGGGTGGTGGCGTCCATGAAGCCCACGGAGTCGCGGACGGCGGCGCACTCGCGGAGTACGGCCTCGTCCATGTCCTCGCCGTTCTGCGGGTAGTACCACGGCCGCTTCCACTGTCCGACGTCCTCGAAGAGGGCGCCCTGGGCGACGTGCCACGGGTGGATCGAGGTGACGCGGGCGGGGTCGAACAGCTCGCCGCGCTGGCGTCCGGCCAGTGCCGCGAAGGCCACCGGGGTGAACGGTGCACGGTAGGTGGTGGTGCCGATGTCACCGATGCCCCGGGATGCCTCGCCGGCCTGGCGGAGGGCCGCGGCGATGACGCCGATGGCGTTCACGCCGGACGTCTTGCCCTGGTCGTTGGCGGTGCTGATGGAGGTGTAACGCTTGACGTGCTCAACCGACCGCATGCCGGCGCCGGTGGAGCGCAGGACGTCAGCCACGGACTGGTCACGCTGGAAGTCGACGAAGTGGTTGTGCCAGTCGTCGGGGGTACCGGTCTGGCCGGGGACAACCCACAGCTGGCGGGTCGGGGCGGATGCCTTCGGCTCAGCCAGAACAGACGGTTCGACGGAGGATTCGAAGCCTGCAGCAATCACGGCGGCGGCGCCGGCCGAGATGCCCTCGGCCAGGCAGTCGGCGAGTTCGAAGCTGCCGCGGCCCGAGCCGATGGTCTGCTGGTTGGCGACCAGGGTGGACGGCACGAAGGCAGCGAGGTCCTCGTCCCAGCGCAGCTTGCCCTGGCGCTGTGAGTGCAGGTGCACCAGCGGGCTCCAGCCGCCGGATACTGCCAGCAGGTCGGCGGCGATCTCTTCGACGCCCGAGGTGAGTTCGCCGTCGTCGTTAATGCTGCGGACGGTGACGCTGTTCAGCCGGCCGTCGGAATCAGCGGCGGTGTTGGCCACGGCGCTGCCGATCAGGACCCGGGTGCCGGCCTCGACGGCGGCGGAAGCCACCGGGGTGAGGCTGGAGCGGGCGTCGACCACGGCGGCGACCTTGATGCCGGCAGCGCGCAGGTCCGCGACGAGGGCGTAGGCGCTGTCGTTGGTGGTGCTGACCACTACGCGCGAACCCGCAGCCACGGCGTAGCGGTTCAGGTAAGTGCGCACGGCCGAGGCGAGCATGATGCCCGGGCGGTCGTTGTTTTCGAACACCAGCGGACGCTCGTGAGCGCCGGGGGCGAGGACAACCTGGCTGGCACGGATGTGCCAAATCCGCTGGCGGGAGACGCCGGCGGCGGCCGGGCTGGTGAGGTGGTCGGTGCGGTTCTGGACCGCGATGACGTAGTTGGCGTCGTACGCGCCGAAGGCGGTGGTGCGGTTCAGCACTGTGCTTTCGGCGCCGGAGACGAGCTCGGCCTCGACGTCGGCAACCCACTCCAGCGCGGGCTTGCCCTCGATGGTCTCGGCCAGTTCGGGAGCGGTGGATCCGGACAGCAGCGAACCGCCCAGTTCCGGCTGGTCATCCATGAGGATGACGCGGGCACCGCTGCGGACTGCTTCGCGGGCAGCGGCGAGGCCGGCGGGGCCGCCGCCGATCACCAGGACGTCGGTGTGGACGTACTTCTTGTCGTACTCGGCGCGGTCATCGGCCGGGTCAAGCTTGCCAAGGCCGTTCAGGAAGCCGGCCTGCAGACCGTCCACGAGGGAAACGGTGGTGGCGGGGAGCATGGACTCGGCCACGTCACCGGGGAACCGGGCCTCGATCCGGACCAGCGCGTTGGGTTCTTCCACGCCGGCGGCCAGAATGCCGCGGGCGCGGTCCTCGTACAGCGAGTTGCCGGCGGCGATGCGGCCGTTGGCCAGCAGTGCGGAGGCCAGGGTGTCGCCCGGGTGACCGGTGAATTCCTCGCCGTCCACGGTGAAGCGCCAGGAGATGCTGCGGTCGATACGGCCGCCGGTGCTGAGGCGCGCGTTCTGGGAGGTCACTTGGTCGCTCCTTCCGGGGCGGTGCTGGGGCTGAGGGGGGTGGTGCTGGCGGGGCCCGTGCTTGCGGTGCCGGTGTCAGCTGCCGGGGGGACGGGCGCGGCGGGCCGCGGCGTCCCCATCGGGTAGACGGCCTGGATGTCGTAGGTGACCGTGTCGCGGAGCATGTTGAACCACTGCCGGCAGCCGGTGCTGTGCACCCACCGTTCGGCGAAGGTGCCCTTGGTGTTCTCACGGTAGAACAGGTACTCGGCCCATTCCCGATCCGTGAGGTCGTTGGGGTTCTCGGGGTAGGGCACGTGGGCCTGGCCGCCGTAGTGGAACTCGGTTTCGTCCCGCTGGCCGCAGTTGGGGCAGGAGATAAGCAGCATGTGCGTCTTCTTTCTTAAGGACCGTGGCTAGTGGGCGACGGCGGCAGCGCCGTGTTCGTCGATCAGGGCGCCGGTTTCGAAGCGCTCCAGGGCGAACGGCTTGTTGAGCTTGTGCGGTGCGCCGGTAGCGATGGTGTGCGCGAAGGTCAGGCCGGCAGCCGGCGTGCCCTTGAAGCCGCCGGTTCCCCAGCCGCAGTTGACGAACATGTTCTCCACCGGGGTGGTGCCCACGATCGGTGAGGCATCCAGCGTGGTGTCCACGATGCCGCCCCAGGTCCGGAGGACGTGTGCCCGGGCGAAGATCGGGAACAGCTCGACGGCGGCAGCCATCTGGTGCTCGATCACGTGGAAGGAGCCGCGCTGGCCGTAGCCGTTGTAGGAGTCGACGCCGGCGCCCATGACCAGTTCGCCCTTGTGCGCCTGGGAGACGTACACGTGGACGTGGTTGGACATGACGACGGTGGGGTGGACGGGCTCGTGGAGCTCGGACACCAGTGCTTGCAGCGGGTGGGACTGGATGGGGAGCCGGAAGCCTGCCATCTCCGCCAGGACCGAGCTGTGGCCGGCGGCGCAGAGGCCCACCTTTTCGGTGTTGATGGTGCCGCGGTTGGTCTTGACGCCCACCACGCGCTCGCCGTCCTTGATGAAGCCGGTGACTTCGCAGTTCTGGATGATGTCCACGCCCATCTCGTCGCACTTGCGGGCGAAGGCCCAGGCAACATGGTCGTGCTTGGCGATGCCTGCGCGCGGCTGGTAGGTGGCGCCCATGACCGGGTAGCGGATGTCATCGCGGATGTTCAGAATCGGGCAGAGTTCCTTGACCTGCTGCGGGTCCAGCCATTCCGCGTCCACGCCGTTGAGCTTGTTGGCGCCCACGCGGCGCATGCTCTCGCGCACGTCGCCCAGGGTGTGGGCCAGGTTCATCACGCCGCGCTGGCTGAAGAGGAAGTCGTAGTCCAGCTCCTCGGGCAGGATCTCCCACAGCTTCAGGGCGTGCTCGTAGATGGCGGCCGACTCGTCCCAGAGGTAGTTGGAACGGATGATGGTGGTGTTGCGGGCCATGTTGCCGCCAGCCAGCCAGCCCTTTTCCAGGACGGCGATGTTGGTCATGCCGTGGTTCTTGGCCAGGTAGTAGGCGGTGGCCAGGCCGTGCCCGCCGCCGCCGACGATCACGGCGTCATAGGAGGGCTTGGGGTCCGGGTTGTGCCACAGGAATTCCGGGTGCTCCGGGAGGTGGTGCGTGCTCACTGGGCTGCTCCGATCATGTCATTCTCGAATGCGGCGATGTCATTGGCACCGCTGAGCTGGGGGTACAGGGGGAACTGCTCGGCGAGCGCAGTGACGCGTGCGCGGAGTTCGACGGCGGTGTCGTCGTCGAGCGTTCCGGTGCCGGCGGCGCCGATCAGGGCCTTGGCGATGATGTCGGCGACCTCGGTGAATTCGGCAGCGCCGAAGCCACGGGTGGCCAGGGCCGGGGTACCGATCCGGAGGCCGGAGGAGACCATCGGCGGGCGGGGGTCGAACGGCACGGCGTTGCGGTTGACGGTGATGCCGATCCGGTGCAGGGTGTCCTCGGCCTGCTGGCCGTCCAGCTCCGAGTTGCGCAGGTCAACGAGGACCAGGTGGACGTCCGTGCCGCCGTTGACCACCGTGATGCCGGCAGCTTCGACGTCGGACTGCAGGAAGCGCTCGGCCAGCAGCTTGGCGCCTTCGAGGACGCGCTGCTGGCGCTCCTTGAAGCCCTCGGATGCTGCGAGCTTGAAGGCCACGGCCTTGGCGGCGATGACGTGCTCCAGCGGGCCGCCCTGCTGGCCGGGGAAGACTGCGCTGTTGATCTTCTTGGCGTACTGCTCCTTGGCCAGGATGACGCCGCCGCGGGGGCCGCCCAGGGTCTTGTGCGTGGTGGTGGTGACGACGTCGGCGTACGGCACCGGGTTGGGGTGAAGGCCTGCGGCGACGAGGCCGGCGAAGTGTGCCATGTCCACCATCAGGTAGGCACCGACGAGGTCGGCGATGCGGCGGAACTCGGCGAAGTCGAGCTGGCGGGAGTAGGCGGACCAGCCGGCCACGATGAGCTTCGGCTTGTGTTCCAGGGCAAGGGCCTCAACCTCGGCCATGTCCACGCGGAAGTCGGATTCGCGGACGTGGTACGGGACCACGTTGTAGAGCTTGCCGGAGAAGTTGATGCGCATGCCGTGGGTGAGGTGGCCGCCGTGGGCCAGGTCCAGGCCGAGGATGGTGTCGCCCGGGTTCAGCAGCGCGAACATGGCGGCAGCGTTGGCCTGCGCACCGGAGTGCGGCTGGACGTTGGCGAACTCGGCGCCGAAGAGTGCCTTGATGCGGTCGATGGCCAGCTGCTCGACGACGTCGACGTGCTCGCAGCCACCGTAGTAGCGCTTACCCGGGTAGCCCTCGGCGTACTTGTTGGTGAGGACCGAGCCCTGTGCCTCCATAACGGCCGCAGGAGCGAAGTTCTCCGAGGCGATCATTTCCAGCGTGGACTGCTGGCGGTCCAGCTCACGGGCTACTGCTTGCTGGATCTCGGGATCGACTACGGAAAGTCGGTCGTTCAACTGCTCAACCACGAATACTCCTTATGAAATACCACTTAGCTTGGGACTGATATATCAGTATGACGACAATGGTATGATTGAGCTCACAACAGAGTCAATAGCCGAAGCAAAATGACTATCCGCTTCCGCTTGGAGCCCATGAACGGAGCCTCGCTGTGAATGCCCTTCCCGCCGTGCTGCCTGCCGAGGATGAATCGCTGTCCCAGGCCGAGGCTGCCTACCGGCAGCTGCGCGACAAGCTGATCATGCTGGACATCCGCCCCGGTGAGCCGATCAATGACGGC
The DNA here is from genome assembly GCF_042673905.1 of Arthrobacter sp. NPDC057009. Lineage (NCBI taxonomy): Bacteria > Bacillati > Actinomycetota > Actinomycetes > Micrococcales > Micrococcaceae > Arthrobacter > Arthrobacter sp. NPDC057009. The sequence continues at coordinate 129,834 of NZ_JBHUSB010000003.1, read as the reverse complement.
CAGCTGGCGACTGAGCTCGGCTTTGGGCGCACGCCCGTGCGCGAAGCCATCAAGCGGCTGGAGGTGGACCACCTGGTGGTGTCCTACCCCCGCCGGGGAACCTTTGCCACCACCGTGGACTTCACGGAACTGGCCGATGTCTCGGAAATCCGTGAACTGCTTGAACCGCTCGCGGCACGCCGGGCCGCCAAGCGGGCCAACACCGCCATGCGCGAGGAACTGCTGGACGTTGCCAAGGCCATCTCGGAGCTGGCGCCCACCCCCGCCCAGTCCCGGGAGCTGATGCGCTACGACCTGACCGTGCACCGCCTGATCTACCGCGCCGCGGCCAACCCGCACCTTGAGGACACCCTGATCCGGTACGACAACCTGGCCACCCGCATTTGGTGCCTGGTCCTGGACAAGGTCCCGTCGGTGAGCGGCCACATCAACGAGCACGTGGATCTGCTCAAGGCCGTGGCCGAGGGGGACGCGGACAAGGCCGGGGAACTGGCGCTGCACCACGTCACCAGCTTCGAGGAGACCATCCGCAAGGTGCTGTAGCCTTCAGCGCCGGGTCGCCCTATGCCTTGTTGACCGAAACGCGGCCGGTTATTCTGCCAGAAACGTCCGCCGCCAATGAGGGTGACTGCAGGGCCAGGTACCTGCCACTTCCAGGCCTGACCAGCGTTTCGAAAGAGGCACGCCGTGTCCGTTGCACCCACCCCCAATGGCGCGTCCCGCCGTCGTCTGCTTCTCATCCTCCTTGCTGCCGTGGCAGTGGTTCTGGTGGGCACCGTCATTGCCCTTTCGGCGCCGGGTCTGCGCGCGGACCAGCAGGCCGCCACCGCTCCCGCTTCCACCACCGCCGCACCGGGCCCCGCCTCCCCTAGTGAGGAAGCCGCGCAGCCGGCGGACGCGGAACTCCTGGACGAGGCCAGTTCTGTGTGCGAAATGCAGGTGGCGGAGAAGTACCCCACCGCCGAGGTCCAGCCCGGCACCAAGTCCTCCGCCAAGGCGAAGAGCGGAACCTTCGAAACCACCGGTTCCTACATTGACCCGGCCGCCGGCAAGACTTCACCCACGGAGTTCCGGTGCTCGTCTGTGAATGCCGGCGGCAGCTGGACCGTGACCCTGCAGCGGGGCTAGTTTCCTACGAGGTGCGAGGAACCCCCGGGACTTTCCCGGGGGCTCCTCTCCTTTCATGTGTTTCGGCAGGCGTTAGCGGCCGCCCCCTCCGATCACGCCTTTCTCGACGGCCTTCGTGACGGCGTCAGCCTCGGCCTGGGTAAGCGTGCCGTCGTTGACCGCCGTGTCCAGCCTGGTCTTCAGCGCGGCAGCGCGTTCGGCCTGCTTCGCCTCGCGGATTTCCGTCAGGGCCGCGGTGACCTTGGACTCCTCGACGCCGAGCGCCGCGGCAAGGGACTTGGCCATCGCCGCGTCCTGGGCGGTGCGGTCAGGCTTGGTGCCCTCGGTCGGCGGCGTCGTCGGCTTGTTGGCCTCGCGGAACGCCTGCATCGCCTCGGTGACCTTCGCTTCGTCAACGCCCAGCTTGGTGGCAAGGTCTGCAGCGATCTGGCCGTGGCCGCCCTTGTGGCCCCGGAAGCCGTCAGTCGGGGCGCTGCTGTCCGTCGATGTGCTCGAGGTGGCGCTGGGGCTGGGGGTGGTGGCTGCGGAGGCCATCCCGGTAACTCCCATTCCTGCACCCAGCGCCAGGGCGCCAGCGGTGATGCCGAGGGTGATTCTCTTGGTTCGTGACATGGTGTCTCCTTGATCGGCCGTGCACTACGGCTTTGAGCGGAAGGGCATCTGTCCTAGCCCCCTTCCTCAAAGATCGGGGAACAGGTTAGGGCGCCGCTGTTCGGAAACTGTCAGGAGGCTGTGAACCTAACGGGCGGAGGTTTAGATGGACAGCTACGCCTCAGCGTGCCCCATCCTCCTGCTGACCTCCCGGGCGGAATGTTTGAGTTCCTGGACCAGGGTGCGTGATTTGCGGGGGTCGAAGCGGAATTCTGGCCCCGAAACACTGATGGCTCCCAGGACCGTCCCGGAATGGCCGAACACCGGGGTGGCGATCCCGTTAAGCCCCAACTCAAGTTCTCCATAGACAGTTGCGTAACCCGCCTCCGCAACCTCAACGAGTTGCGCTTCCAGATCCTGCCTCGATGTAATCGTCCTCGGAGTTGTAGGAGGCATGCCCGTCTCGCCAAGCACGCGGCTACGTTCGGCAGCGTCCATCGCCGCAAGGAAAACCTTGCCGCTGGACGTGGCATGGATCGGGGTTAGCCTGCCGATCCAGTCCTGGGTGGCCAGGGTCGATGGGCCCATTACCTCGTCGACATTCACGACGTAATTGGAGCTCAGGACGGCGAGGTTCACGGTTTCGCCAGTTTGCGCGGCAAGGGCTTCGAGGACGGGCCGGGCTTCCCGTACGAGATTGAGGCGCACCGGTATGGAATTTGCGAGTTGCAGGATCCCAAGCCCCAGCTGGTACTTGCCGCGGCCGCTGTTTTGTTGTGCCATTCCCCGGGCTTCGAGCACGCGCAGCAATCGGGAAATGGTGGACCTGTGTACACCCATTTCTTCTGCGACTTCGCTGACTCCTGCACCGCCCGTCCGGGCGAGAATTTTCAGCACTGTAATGGCCCGCTCAACAGACTGCAGACTTGCCTGCGGCTCCCCGTCCGCCGCGTAATCCGGTCCCTGCGTTTTGTGAGACAGCATGCCCCATTTTCTCAGACGAATCAGCGGCCAAGAAACGCAACCGGTTTCGATCGGCTGACCGCTTTCCTGAAATGCGGTCTCCTACCAAAGGGCGACGGCGCAAACGGCGTAGTGCGCGCAGAGCGCAACAAGTCTGACTGTGATTTATGCGACAAATCCTATTGACAGCGCGAACACTGCCGTTCAGACTGTTTCACATGGGAAATGTTGTTGCTTCTACCGCAACCACACCCTAGAGGGTCTGCGTCACCCCAATGCGGACCAGCGGGATTTGAAGGGAGCAACACATCCCCTGCTCTGCGTCCCGACCCCCTGATCGACCATTCGCCCTTTTCTTCCAAAAGTGGCGCAACCCGTAGAAGCCGTTGAACGTCACGACGAAGACGCGTGCCTTCAATTCCGGCCTTCGCCCGCGCCCTGCCATTCCTACTCCACCGAAAGTGATTGTGAGGAGACCCATGAGTTTCAGATCAGTAGACGAGGCCCCCATCCGGGGCTTCCATCGCAAGCTCATAGTTGCGTGTTCAGGAGGTCCCCTGCTTGACGGTTACCTGCTCGCGATTGTCGGCATCGCACTTCCCGGCATCACTAGAGAAATGCATTTGCCAACGAGCACTGAGGCCATGATCGGCGTCGCCTCACTGATTGGCATGTTCTTCGGCGGCCTGATCTGCGGCCCGCTGACGGACCGCATTGGCCGAAAACCCATGTACACCCTCGATCTGCTTGTCCTGATCGTCACCTCGGTGCTTTCAATCTTTGCCACCGAAGCCTGGCACTTGATCATCCTGCGCTTTGTCATTGGCGCCGCTATCGCTGCCGACTACCCCATTGCCACCGCGCTGCTTTCTGAGTGGCTCCCGACCAAACGGCGAGCCCGCATGTTCAGCGCAGTAATCATCATCTGGTACATCGGCGCGTCCCTGGCCTACCTGGTGGGGTATCTCATCAACGAAGTGATGGGCGACGACGGCTGGCGCTGGATGCTCGCAACCGCCGCAGTGCTGGCCACGATCGTCTTCCTGCTTCGTGTGGGCACGCCGGAATCACCGCGGTGGCTGGTCGGCGCCGGACGCATCGACGAGGCCTGCAAGGTCATCGAGTCCACCCTTGACACCAAGGTGACACCCGCTGAACTGGCAGGCTCCATGCCCCTCTCGAACGAAGGGCGGGGCAATATCGCCGACCTCTTCCGCGGCATTTACCTGCGCCGCATGGTCTTCATCGTCGTCTTCTTCACCTGCGCGATCGTACCGCTGTTTGCATTGCTTACCTTCGGTCCGCAATTGCTGGGATCGCTGGGCATGGAATCAGGCAACGAGGCGAATCTCGGAACAGCCATCATCAACCTCGTGTTCGCGATCGGCTGCCTGCCGGCCATGCGCATGCTCGACAACATCGGCCGGCGCAAGACCATCATCTGGTCCTTTGGCCTGATGGTGCTCCCGCTGCTCGCACTGGGGGCGTGGACTAATGCCCCGGGTCCGTTCGTCATAGGTTTCTTCTGCCTGTACGCGCTGTTCTCCGGAGGCCCGAGCATCCTCGAGTGGGCCTATCCCAACGAGCTCTTCCCAACCCGCATTCGCGCCGCCGCTGTGGGGATGGCCGTTGCACTGACCCGCTTCGGTGCCGCTATCGGAACTTTCCTGGTCCCGCTCTCCCTATCGACCCTGGGCACGTCGACGACGATGTACATCGGCGCGGGCATCACGTTCATCGGCTTTCTCGCCTGCATCGCCTGGGCTGAAGAAACCCGGAACCGCTCGCTGGAAGAGACCGGTGCGATTGAGGTGATGGCGACGTCCCCTCAGCCTGCGCCCATCTCCACCGCCGGCAGTAACCCCAGGCAGGGCGCTGACATCACGTAGCGAAGCAAGCAGGCCATTGGCTACCTCCCCAGCCGCGTCCCACAGGCGCGAATCACTCACCCCACAGACCAAAAGGAGCAGCAAGACAATGACCGAGATTCGCGAGATCCTCCCGATCCCGGAGCGGAACCGGACCGTGACCACGGCAATGGGCATCCACAATCAGGAGAGCGCGTTCACCCCGGTGGCTCCGCTCAGGGCACCCGAAGGTGCTCCCAACGTGGTGATCGTCCTGATCGATGACATGGGATTTGGTGCCTCGAGCGCCTTCGGTGGTCCCTGCGAGATGCCGACGGCGGACAGGCTGTCCGACGATGGCCTCCGGTACAGCCGCTTCCACGTCACGGCGTTGTGCTCCCCTACCCGCCAGGCGCTCATGACTGGCCGGAACCACCACTCCGTCGCCATGGGAGTGACCACCGAGATGAGCACGTCCGCCCCCGGTTACACCGGTTTCCGCCCGGCCAGTGCCGCCACGATTGCGCAGACGCTTGGCCAGAACGGCTACAGCACGGCCGCATTCGGAAAGTGGCACCAGACCCCTCCGCGGGAAGTCAGCGCTTCAGGTCCCTTTGACCGTTGGCCCATTGGTGAGGGTTTCGACAAGTTTTACGGCTTCATGGGCGCCGAGATGAACCACTGGTACCCCCAGCTGTTTGACGGAACCACTCCTGTGGAACCGGACCGGCTGCCAGAAGATGGCTATCACCTCTCCGAAGACCTCGTCGATCACGCCATCGACTGGGTCCGCACGCAGAAGACACTCACGCCGGAGAAGCCGTTCTTCAGCTACATCGCTTTCGGCGCCACGCACGGTCCCTTCCATGTCGGCAAGGAATGGAAGGACAAGTACCGCGACCGCTTCAACGACGGCTGGGACGCCCAGCGCGAAGCGACCTTGGCCCGGCAGAAGGAACTTGGCATTGTCCCGGAATCTGCCGAACTCGGGCCCTGGGCCGATGTCGTGCCGCACTGGGACGAACTGAACGGCACAGAACGCCGCGTCGCCGCAGCCTTCATGGAAACCTACGCAGGTTTCGCCGAGCACACGGACCGGCAGGTGGGGCGCTTCGTGGACGCTCTAAGGGACATCGACCAACTGGACAACACCCTGTTCATCTACATGCTCGGTGACAACGGTGCTTCGGGCGAAGGCGGCATCGAAGGCACGATGCGTGAGCACCTGGTCGGCCACGGTTTTCAGGACAGCACCGAAACAATGGCCAACGAGATCGATGCCCTGGGGGACGCAACTACCTACGCCATCTACCCTGTCGGGTGGGCGCTGGCCATGAACACCCCATACCAATGGACAAAACAGGTCGCCTCGCACTACGGCGGCACCCGGGACGGCATGATCATGAGCTGGCCCCAAGGTATCGAAGCCGGTGGCGGGATCCGGCACCAGTGGCACCACGTCATCGACATCGCCCCCACGGTCTTCGAAGCAGCAGGAGTCCCCCACCCTGTTCTGGTCAACGGCGTCAGTCAGCAGCCCATCGAGGGCACCAGCATGGTCTATACCTTCAACGCTCCCGACGCTGAGGACCGCCGGCGGACCCAGTACTTTGAGATGTGCGGAAACCGCAGCATCTACCACGAGGGATGGACTGCAGTCACCCGCCATGGCACTCCCTGGCAAATGGTGCCCGAAGGACTCCCGGCCTTCGACAAGGATGTGTGGGAGCTCTACGACACCCGGACCGACTGGAGCCAAGCGCACGACTTGGCAGAAAAGTACCCGGACAAACTGCGGGAACTTCAGCAGCTTTTCCTGATTGAAGCCAGCAAGTACAACGTGTTCCCCCTCGATGACCGTGTCACCGAACGGGAGAACCCGGAAGTGGCCGGCCGGATCGACCTGTTCAGTGGCAGGACCTCAGTGACCTATCGGGGCGGAATGGGGCGCTTTACCGAGGAGACAACCCTTAACGTGAAGAACAGGTCGCACAGCGTCACTGCACGGGTGGACATCCCGGAAGGCGGCGGCGACGGGGTCCTCATTGCGCAGGGCGGGCGTTTTGGAGGCTGGTCCCTGTATGTGGTGGACGGCCACCTCAGCTATGCCCACAACTGCTACGGCCGGGATCTTTACACTGTGCGCTCGGATGAGCGGCTGGAAGCTGGTCCCCAGGAACTTACCTTTGAATTCCAGTACGACGGCGGCGGCATCGGCAGGGGCGGGGAGGTCCGGCTCGCCGCCGGCGGCAAGGTCGTCGGCAAGGGCCGTGTGGAGCAGACGACCGCCTATTACTTCTCCTTCGATGAAACGCTCAACGTCGGTGTCGACCGCGGCACGCCAGTCACCGACGACTATCTCCCGGTGCACAACGCGTTCACCGGAACAATCGAAACCGTGCGCATCGACCTGCACGACGACGGAACAGAGCAGCACCTCACGGCAACCGACCGGCAGCGCATTGCCCTGGCCCACCAGTAGCCGGCACAACCAGCTAGTACCGGACATCTTCTGACAGGAAGCACACCCGCAAAGCTGCCCCTTCTGTGTCCGCCGTCGGCCTCACCGCATCGGCGGACACAGAAGAATCGAACCAATGCTTGGGAAACCCACGATTATGAACCTGCTGCCCCTCAGCTCCACGAACTACGCTGAACCCCGTGGCCTTCACAAGGGCGCCCCTGGCACGGGCTGCTGCACACCATCCCGTGAACCCCGGCCAACGGAAGACGCCGCCAGGCCTAAGGCGCACTCCACACCTGGTCCCGGGCCGGACATGCACCGTGACATCGAGATTCCCGGTGGGCCCTTCCAGATGGGTGATGCCTTTGGCGAAGGCTATCCGTCCGACGGCGAGACACCGGTACACGAGGTGCGCGTGGATGGCTTCCGTATCGACGCGACGGCAGTGACCAACTCAATGTTCGCGGCGTTCGTAGACGCCACGGGCTACCGGACAGAGGCGGAGCAGTACGGGTCCTCCGCCGTGTTCCATCTGCTGTGCACGGCAACCGGCAGCGATGTCCTCGGTGCCGCCGCGGGGGCCCCTTGGTGGCTTGAGATCCGCGGCGCCTATTGGGCACACCCGACGGGACCGTCATCGAACTGGCGGGATGTCCCGGACCACCCGGTGGTGCACGTCTCGCACCACGATGCACTGGCTTACTGTGCCTGGGCCGGACGCCGCCTGCCCACCGAAGCCGAATGGGAATACGCCGCCCGCGGCGGACTGAACGGCATGCGCTACGCGTGGGGCGACGACCTCACCCCCGGCGGGGAACACCGCTGCAACATCTGGCAGGGCGCGTTCCCCGCAGTGAACATCCAAGAGGACGGCCACCTGGGTACCGCCCCCGTTATGTCTTTTCCTCCTAACGGCTACGGGCTTTACGAAATGGCAGGCAACATTTGGGAATGGTGCAGCGACTGGTTCCTGCCCAAGTACTACTGGAACTCCCCCACCGACAATCCTCAAGGGCCCACCATCGGCAAGGGGCGCGTTATGCGAGGCGGCTCCTACCTCTGCCATGACTCGTACTGCAACCGCTACCGCGTCGCCGCCCGCACCTTCAACACCCCTGAATCCTCCTCCGGCAACTGCGGCTTCCGCACCGTCGCCACCAACTAGGAAGAACACGACGTGACGCAAACAGCACCGTCCAGCCGACGGCGCAGCAGACTTTCCGCCCGGATCCTGCGCGGAGGCAGCGAACCCGACCCCCGTTTCACCCTTGCGAATGAACGCACCTTCCTCGCCTGGATCCGTACGTCCCTGGCCCTGCTCGCCGGCGGTGTCGCGGTTGAGGCTTTCATGGGAGACCTCTTTAGCCCGGAACTACGCAAAACCGTCGCGGCACTCCTGCTGCTTCTGGCACTCGTGATCGGCGGCGGATCCTTCTTCCGCTGGCTCAACGTCGAACGCTCCATGCGCCACAAGGCGCCCCTGCCCCTGCCCTGGATTGCACCGGTCCTCGCCACGGGCGCCGCCGTCGTGGCCGTCATTGTGGCCGCATTCGTCCTCGCCACGGGCGCCTGACCATGCCCCTGCAACAGCACATCCCCACCCACGGCGACGACGGCCTGCAGCCAGAACGCACCGACCTGGCATGGGGACGCACCACATTGTCGATGGTCATGGCCGCGGCCGTCTTCCTGCGCTGGTTGCCCCATCACGGCTGGTTCGCAGGCACCCTCGTCGCAGCCGCCGTGGTCACCGCCGCCGCTATCCAAGTCACCCGAAAGCGACGGCTCCACGGCGCCATCCGGGGCATTCAGCAAGGACAAATGCCTCCGGACACCGCTTCCACGGCAGCCGTGGCGGCCAGCGTGATCATCCTTGCCCTGCTCGGAATCTACACGGTCGTGTTCCTTCCCTTGGTGCCGTGACCAGCATGGCGGGCCACAATCCCGCAGTCCCCCAAATCGCGGCATTCGCTACCGAGGGGTAGTGTGATGGCCATGGACGAGTCGCCCGCAAACGGTGAACTGACACCGGAGCTGTTCTCCAACGTGGACCGCGCAACCCTTCGGCGCCAGGTGTTGGAGATCATCAGCGACGTCCTCGCAGACTCGGATCCGCAAAAGGCCTGGGCCAGGGAGCAGCTGCTTGACCTCCTGGCGGCCCACTTGGATGACCCCGAACAGGCCCTCCTGCACCATCTGATCAGCACCAGGAACGTCCCTGCCTCGTCCCACGAGAATCAGCCGGAAGACTCTTCCGGGGACGTCCCGAGGATGCTGATGACGGCGTTCCAGCCCATCAGGCTGCTGGCCGGCGGAGAAGTGATCGGGGTTGAGGCGCTGTCACGGTTCGTGAGCCATGAAGGGACCAGCGCAGACGTCTGGTTCCGGGGGGCAGCGGCCATGGGACTGGGGCCGGACCTGGAAATCGCCGCCCTGCATCTCGCCCTGGCTGCAGCAGGAGAGATTCCGGCGCACCTCTTCGCGTCCGTCAACCTGAGCCCCACCGCCTGCGCCGACCCCCGCGTTCAGGCGCTGATGCTGGGAGGGGCCGTCGCCCCGGACAGGCTGGTCATCGAAATCATGGGCGACATTGCGGACCGGGAACTCGCGGCCCTCGCCGAGGTCCTGAGCCCGCTGCGCCAGCATGGTGTGCGCCTCGCCGTGGACGGATCCGGGCCGGGCGCCACCTCCGCGAAGCAGATCCTCCATCTGCTCCCCGACATCATCAAGGTCGACCGCGATTTTCTCTGTGGCCCCGCCGCCTCGGGCGGCCGCCCGGCCACGAGCCCCTTCGTTTTAGCCCTGGCCGAGCAGACCGGCGCAACGCTTTCCGCGGAAGGAATCGAAACCCGCGAGCAACTCAACGCCATCACGGAACTGGGAATCTCGAGGGGCCAGGGCTACCTGCTGGGCAGGCCCTCGGTGGACCCGCGGGACTGGGCAGCCTGGACCGGCGATCCTGAGCCGGTGGAAGACCGCGAATAAAGCACGCGGACCCTGGATGCCCGCAACCTGTGAAGCTGGGAATTCCCTCTTAATCTGCCCTGCGGGCTTTTTGTCGCAGCCAAGCGGGCGTAACTTTCGAGAAAGGGCCTTCTCTCCGCTGCACCCGCGCTGGAGATCTCGGCCGCCGGGTCCGGAAGAGGCCAACATGAAGATACTGACACGCAGGGCCGCCGCCGTGGCCGGCATCGCCATCCTCGTGGGCGCGGCAGGCAGCGGAACTCTCTCCGCACAGGGACAGGGCCAGCAGCAGGTGACGGAGGAGGTTGTGATCCTCATATCTGCTGTTTCCCGGGATCACCAGGACCACGGGGAACACCGCCGCAGCACCCACATCCACCGCGCCGACTGGTCGGAGCGGAACGGGAGTTCCCACGGCAGGACCGGCAAGAGCAGGACAGGGCAGAACTGGTCGGCGGAGGTCGGGGTGGAGGCAGCCGCTGAAACCAGGGTGTGGGGCCAGGCCAGCCGTCAGCCATCCGTCAGCGCTGGCGTGGAAGTGGTGCTCAAATCCCTGCCCGGCGTCGATGCCACCGGCGGGGATTCAGCCGAAGAATCGTGCTCCTAGCCGGCCCCGGATGACCCAGCGCCAGCCCGCTCTTCAGCAGCATTAAACGCCGACGGCGGCCCCCACCTTTTGGTGAGGACCGCCGTGCGGCGGGGACTGAAGTCAGCCCCATGTTGCGAAGAGCCCTTTGTTGCGGAAAGGCCCCTAGACGATGGCGGCGCGGAGTTCCTTTGCGGCCTGTGCGGGGTCCTCGGCACCGTAGATGGCGCCGCCGGCGACGGCGACGTCGGCGCCGGCCTTCTGGACGTCACCGATGGTGGCCAGCTTCACGCCGCCTGCCACGGAGAACGGAACACGGGCCTCGGCACCGGCGCGGAGCAGACCGTTCAGGTCGAAGCCGGGCTTGGCCTGCTCGTCCAGGCCGGCGTGCATCTCAACGAACTTCGCACCCAGGGCGCGGACTTCCTTGGCACGGGTGACCTTGTCCTCGATGCCGATGAGGTCAACGACAACGCCCTTGTTGTGGGCCTGGGCTGCCTTGACCGCACCGGCGATGGTGGAGTCGTCGGCGGAGCCGAGAACGGTGACCAGGTCCGCGCCGGCCTTGAAGGCGATGTCGGCTTCGAGCTCACCGGCGTCCATGGTCTTCAGGTCGGCGAAGACGATCTTCTCCGGGTGGGCGTTCTTCACGGCGGTGATGACCGAGAGGCCTTCGGCCTTGATCAGCGGGGTGCCCAGTTCGATGATGTCAACGTGCTCGGCAACCTTGCCGGCCAGCTCGAGGGCAGCTTCGGTGGTCAGGAGGTCGATGGCAACTTGGAGCTTCATGGTGTTTATTCCTTTGCTGGTGAGATCTTTCAGGATTGGTTTCTCCCTGGTTCCATCCTCGAATGCCAGGCGGGTGGGCGCCACGACATTATCGGACGGTCTTTCCCACCCAAAGGGATAGGTGCCATGCCGGATTTCGATACAATGGACAGGTGCCCGCCACTCCCCAAGCCACCACGCCTTTCCCCGTGCCGGAGATGCCGGAGAGCGCAGGTCCGCTGCTGGAGGCCATCGCGCAACTGTCCACGGCTCCGCTCACCGAGATTGCCCAGCGGCTGCACCAGGCCACCCGGCCGTACCTGGACAGTACCGCCATGGTGATTTTTACCGAGGATTGCACAGGCCGGCCGCAGAAGAAGTCCGGCGCGGAGTCCGTCATCAGCCAGGTTTCCATTGCGGAGCTGGACGCCGTCAGATCGTTCCTGGACGGGCATGAAACCTGGCAGGGCCGGGCACCTATCGGCGGGCAGGAGCACCCGGTCCTTGCCCTCCCCTCACCGACGAATGCGTTGCTGGTTCTGGTCGATCCGCGGCCGGCGGCGGGACAGGACGCACCCGGACAGGACGCACCCGGACAAGACGTACCCGGACAACTTGCGGACCTGACGGGACAAGACGTGCCGTGGCTGGTCCGCTACCTGTGGAACCTCGCGGCGGAGCGTATCCGGGAAAAGGTGGCGGATGCACCGCCGTCGTACCTCATCGAGTCCCGGGCGGCGTCCGCCGAACGGGTCAGGGTGACGGCGGAGCTGGTGGACCGGCACTCAACGACGCTGGAGACCCTGCTGGCCGCACTGCGCTCCCCCGCGCTGGCCGACGACGCGGCGCGGAAGTCCGCCACCGACGTCGCCGCCAAGGCCCTGGTGGAACTGCGCACGCTCAACGACCGGACCACCGAACTTGTCGAAGAGCCTGTTGCCACGGCCTTCCAGCGCCTCCGCGAGGATCTCCGCCCGCTCACGCACTTCAGCGGCATCGATGTCCAGTTCATCGAGCCGCCGGTCAACGGCCGGGCACTTCCCGGGGAAGTGGCACATGCTGCCCGGGCCATCGTCCGCGGCCTGGTGCTCGCCATGGTTGAACAGCCGGAAGTACGGCGCATCCGCACCCAGTGGGACTGCGACGGCGAGAACCTCCTCATCAACGTCCGCGACGACGGCATGGGCAATCTTTCCACCGATGCCCCCAGCATCGCCCGGCTGGCGCAACGGGTGGAGGTCCTGGACGGGCGCATGACGATGGACCTGATGCAGGGCTGGGGCGCCGACATCGCCGTCACCCTGCCGCTGGACCCGCCGGGGCGCAAACTGCCCGACGCCGCCGCCTGGGACCTGGGCGAGCGGGAACTGGAGGTGCTCCAACAGCTCGCCGCCGGGCAGCGGAACCGGACGATTGCCGCGAAGCTGCACCTGAGCGAGAACACCGTGAAGTTCCATCTCCGCAACATCTACCGCAAGCTCGGCGCCACGTCGCGCACCGAGGCCATCGCGATGGCGCACAGCAGCGGGCTGCACTAGCGGCCCTTGCCCCCGCCCGAAACCGGTGACAGGGTGGCGGCATGGCGATCGAAGTCCGTCCCGCGACGCAGTTTGAGGACGTGAAAGCGGTGGTGGGGCCCAAACGGCCTGACGCGACCGTCTGCTGGTGCCTGAGCTACCGCATCCCCTCCAAACAGAACTTGGAGCTGCGGGGCACTGCCCGCGGGGACCTGGTCCGGGATCTGCTGACGCAGGATCCGCCGCCCGGCGTGCTGGCGTACGACGGCGGGGAACCAGTCGGGTGGGCGGGTGTCCATCCGCGCGCCGATACCAGCTTCGCCCGCAACCGCCGGATCCCCCACGTGGACGATCTGGAGGTGTGGTCCGTGTGGTGCATCCGGGTCCGCCCGGGGTACCGGGGCCGGGGAATTTCCCACCGGCTGCTGCAGGGCGCCGTCGACTTTGCGCGCTCCTACGGCGCGCCCGCCATTGAGGGCTATCCGGTGGACAACCAGGGCAGGAAGGTGGACCTGACCATGGCCTACGTCGGCACCCGCAGGCTCTTTGAGGCGGCAGGCTTCACCAAGGCCGCCGATACCGATTCCGTCCTCAACGGCTTCCCGCGGGTGCTCATGCGCCTTGGTCTCCGCTGAGCCGGCCGGCCGTTGGATCCAGGAACCGGAATGCACGACGTCGGTAATCGGCTTAACGTAATGTCAGCTAAGTCACACTTTCCCCGTAGGATCAGGAGTGTGGGATCGGCCACGGGGCCGATCCATTCCCGGCAAAGCAGCCGAAGAAACTAACTGAGAGTATGGATCATGGCTTCGAACATTGTCCTTGAATCCGATGCCGACGGTGAAGGCAGCCAGCAGGGCGGCGTCCAGTCCGTCGATCGAGCCCTCGCTGTCCTGGAGATCCTGGCCCGCGACGGCGATGCAGGCGTGAGCGAAATCGCCGAGGAAATGGGCATCCACAAATCCACCGTATCCAGGCTGCTCGGTTCCCTGGTGACCAGGGAGATTGTTCACCAGAACAGCGAACGGGGAAAATACCAGCTCGGCTTTGGCATCCTTCGCCTGGCCAGTTCCATTCCCGGCCGGCTGAGCCTGGTCCGGGAGGCGCGCCCTGTGCTCGAAAGCCTGGCGGAGGAGTTCAAGGAAACCGTCAACCTCGCCGTTCTCCGCTCCAACTACGCCGTCAACGTGGACCAGGCCATGGGGCCGTCAACCCTGGCCACCTACGACTGGGTGGGCAGCCTGACGCCCTTGCACGCGACGTCGAGCGGGAAGGTTCTGCTGGCAGCGCTGGCGGCAGATGAACGGGAACGCATCCTGGAGGAGACAGGGCTTCCGGCCCGGACCCAGCGGACCATCACCGACCGCGACAAGCTCGAAAAGCAGCTTATCGACGTCGCCCACGACGGTTACGCAGTGGTCCTTGAAGAGTTTGAAATTGGGCTGAACTCCATGGCGGTGCCGGTCTACAACCACTTGGGAACGGTGATCGGCGCGGTCAGCATCTCCGGCCCGGCCTTCCGCTTTGACCCGGAGAAAACACCCGGCCTGATCGATGGCCTGAGCCAGGCCGGCATGAAGATCAGTTCGAACATGGGCTACACCCGGCGTTAAAAACCGCTGGTTGAGCTTGTCGGGGTTTCGACAGGCTCAACCAGCGGTTACAGGTCAACCAGCAGTTGCTGCTCAATCAGCAGGAAGGCGGCTACGGTTTGGTTGCCGCCGCCAGGCCCTGCGGCGTCTCCGCCCGCGGCGCCGGAACGGCCAGGCTCCTGCGCCACTTCGTGAACAGCCGTGGCTGGTTCATGCCCAGGACCGCGACGGGAACGTCTTCGCGGTAGTAGATGGCGAGGAAATTGTGCTCCTGCGGATCGCCCGCCTCAATCTCCAGGCGGTCGTAGCCGGCGGAGTGGCCGGCGAACTGGATCTTCACGCCGTGCTGGTCCGACCAGAAGTACGGCGGCTTCAGCGGCTGAGCCGGGGCGTCGTCGTCGAGCAGGGCCTGCACCGCAAGTGCAGCCCGCTCCAGGGCGCCCGTCCAGTGCTCCACCCGGCGGTGCCTGTCCACAGCGGCATCGAACCAGGCGGCGCAGTCGCCCACGGCGACGATGCCCGGAACATTGGTGCGTCCCATCGCATCGCACAGCACACCGCCGTCGACCTCAACACCGGAACCGGCGAGCCATTCAACATTCGGCTCCGCACCGATGCCCACCACCACAACGTCGGCGGCGAGCTCCCGGCCGTCCGCCAAACGGAGCCCCGTCACGCTGTTGCCGGCGCGGTGGAACTCCTCGATGCCGGTGCCGCAGACCAGGTTCACCCCATTGGCCGCATGGAGCCTGGCCACCACGGAACCCATGTCCTCGCCGAGCTGCGCAGTGAACGGGACCGGGCCGTTGTTGATCATGGTCACCTCCATTCCCCGTGAGGCGGCGGAGGAGGCAACCTCGGCGCCGATGAAGCCGGCACCGATCACGATCATGCGGCCACCGGCCACCAACCTGGGCGTCAGCGCCTGGGCATCGGCCATGGTCCGCAGGCAGGAGACATTCTCCAGGCCGGCGAGGGCGGGGATTTGGCGCGCACGAGCACCGGTGGCGATGACGATGCGGTCGGCAGTGACGGTGCCGCCGTCGTGCAGGCGGATGGTCCGGGCAGCCGCATCCAGTCCCACGGCACCGCCGCCCAGAATCCACTCCGCGTGCAATCCGTCATCATCGGTCTCAAGGAACAGGTCCTCTGCCGTAATGGTGCCGAGCAGGAAATCCTTGGAGAGCGGGGGCCTGTCGTAGGGACGGTGATGCTCATCGCCAATGATGACCAGCCGTCCGGAGAAGCCTTGAGCGCGGGCCGCCCTGGCCGCCGAAAGACCGGCCAGCGAGGCTCCCACAACCGCAAGCGTCTGCATAAATCACTTCTTCCTTAATTGCTTGATGCGCAACGAAAGTCACGATATGCAACAGCGTGGCCCATCTCATATGTAGTGTCAATAAGTGACGGGAGCAACAGCAGGGTCTTGACATAGCGTTGTGACGTAAAGCACTCTGTTGCTGTGGACGAAACGCGTTGATTATCGCGGAACGGTGCAAACGAGAGGATCCGTCGCTCCTCCCCCGACGGAACTGCCGCTCCGCATACACGTAACCAAGATTGTCGATGGCGACAATCGAATCCGAGGATGAGCCAACCTGCCGCCGGCGTGACAGCCGGCAGCAGCTGTGCCGCCCCAAATCCAGATAAGGAAACCCCTTATGACAATCAATAGTGACGTCACTATCGATGAAAGCAGTGAAGACGGTCGGGCCTCGGGGGTGGAACCGACCTTGGAACGGGAACCTGTTCCTCCCCAGGAAGACCTGCAAATCCTTCAGGCCCTCCGGGAAACCGAATCAGAACATGAAGAAGCACGCCGCAGCAGCCAGCTGTTCCGCAAGGGAGGCATCGACAAGGTAGTCTTCGGCGTCGCCGGACTGCTCACGCTCGCCTTTGTTATCTGGGGATTTGCCGGCAGGGAGAACCTGGCCTCCACGTCCCAAGTGGTCCTGGACTGGGTCATGAAAAACACCGGCTGGCTGTTCGTCGCCCTCTCCTCCCTGTTCGTGGTCTACGTGCTGTGGCTGGCGCTGAGCCGCTTCGGAAACATTCCGCTGGGCAAAGACGCGGAAAAGCCCGAGTACTCCATGGTCTCGTGGGTCTCCATGATGTTCGCCGCAGGCATGGGCATCGGCCTGATGTTCTACGGCGTGGCCGAACCGCTTTACCACTACATCTCCCCGCCGCCGGGCACGGTTGACGGCCAGACGCCCGCGGCCATCCAGACCGCGATGGCAACCTCAATCTTCCACTGGACCCTGCACCCGTGGGCCATGTATGCGGTGGTGGGCGTTGCCATGGCCTACGGCACCTACCGCCTGGGCCGGAAGCAGCTCGTTTCCAGCATCTTCACGTCCCTGTTCGGCATCAAGCGCGTGGACGGCCCCCTCGGCAAGCTCATCAACATGCTGGCCATCTTCGCCACGCTGTTCGGAACGGCAGCATCGCTCGGACTCGGAGCCCTGCAGATCGGCAGCGGCATGGCCTCCAACGGCTGGATCGGCGGCCAGCTCGCCACCCCCGTGCTCGTGGTGATCGTTGCCGTGCTCACAGCCTGCTTCGTGGCCTCGGCGGTCTCCGGAATCAGCCGCGGCATCCAGTGGCTGTCCAACATCAACATGGTCCTGGCTGCGGTCCTGGCCGTCATCGTGTTCGTTGCCGGGCCCACGCTCTTCATCCTGAACCTGATCCCGGCTGCAGTCGGCGACTATGCTCGGGACCTGGCCGAGATGGCTTCCCGGACCGAGGCCGTCGGCGACGACGCCTTGCGCACGTGGATGTCCGGCTGGACCATCTTCTACTGGGCCTGGTGGGTTTCCTGGACCCCCTTCGTAGGCCTGTTCATCGCCCGCATCAGCCGCGGCCGCACCATCCGCCAGTTCGTCACCGGCGTCCTGCTGGTCCCCAGCATCGTCAGCGTGATCTGGTTCGGCGTCTTCGGCGGTGCCGCCGTCAACATCCAGTCCGCGGCAGATGCCACCCCGGATGCCGGCGACGGCCTGGCCACGATCGTGGACGGGACTCCCTCGATTTCCTTCGACGGTGCCCTGTTCGACCTGCTGCACAACCTGTCCCTGCCCACGGTCATCGCCGCCGCGGTGTCCGTCCTGGCGATGGTCCTGGTGGCCATCTTCTTCGTCACGGGCGCCGACGCAGCCTCCATCGTGATGGGCTCGCTCAGCTCCGACGGTGCTGAAGAACCGCGCCGCGGCGTCGTTATCTTCTGGGGCACCCTCACCGGCGCCGTCGCCGCAGTGATGCTGCTCGCCGGCGGTGACAAGCCCGCCGAGGCGCTCTCCGGACTGCAGCGGATAACCATCGTGTCCGCGCTGCCCTTCGTCATCGTGATGTTCCTGATGTGCTTTGCCCTCACGAGGGACCTGCGCAGGGACCCGCTGTCACTGCGGAGCCGGCTGGTTACATCCGTCGTCGAGCGCTCCATCCGGAGCGGGGTGGAAAAGCACGGAGGCGTCCAGTTCGATCTTGTGACCAAGCACGAATGCGATGAACGGTGCGCCAAGGGTGAGCTTGATCCCAGCGGGGACAAGCACCACTAGGCACGGAAAACACTGAAAAAAGAGCGGCCGGACCCCGGTATCACCGGGATCCGGCCGCTTTCACACTCATCCAAAAACGCCACCCCGGAAAGGGAACCTCAAACTCATGACCGTCCAGCTGGGCTTGCCTGTCCTGCGCAAGGAAGTCCCCAGAACCAGCCTCCTGCAGGCACCGCCGCAGCGGCCGGCCGGACAGCCCTCGGGACTGTTCGACCGTTTCGGCCGGCGTGCCACTGACATGCGGCTGTCGGTGACGGACAAATGCAACCTGCGCTGCACGTACTGCATGCCTGCCGAAGGCCTGGAGTGGCTCCCCCAGCCGGCCGTAATTACCGCTGCAGAGATCGTACGGATCGTGGGGATCGGCGTCGGGCATCTGGGCGTCAGGGAACTTCGCCTGACAGGCGGTGAACCGCTGGTCCGGGGCGACCTCGTGGAGATCGTCAGGGCACTCCGCGGCCGCCATCCGGATCTTCCCATTTCCATGACAACCAATGCGGTGGGGCTGGACAGGAAAGCGCAGGCACTGAAGGACGCGGGCCTCACGCGGATCAATGTCTCCCTTGATTCCCTGCACGAAGAAACCTTCGCCAAGATCACCCGGCGCCCCTACCTGAACCGCGTGCTGGCCGGCGTCCAGGCAGCCTCGGCCGCGGGCCTCGGCCCGGTCAAGATCAACGCCGTGCTCATGCGGGGCATCAACGACGGCGAAGCAGCAGGGCTGCTGGCATGGGCCCTTGGGAGCGGCCATGAGCTGCGGTTCATCGAACAAATGCCGCTCGACGCCGACCACGGCTGGTCCCGGCGAGAGATGATCACCGCAGCGGAAATCCGGGAGCTTCTGGCCACCGAGTTCGTGCTCTCCCGCGATCCCGGGGAGCGCGACGGCGCACCCGCCGAACGCTTCCGCGTTCAGCGCCGGAACCCGCTCACCGAAGGAACCGCCGGCCCCGTGCTGGGCACGGTGGGAATCATCGCCTCCGTCACGGAGCCGTTCTGCTCGGACTGCCGGCGAACCCGAATCACGGCCGAGGGCACGATCATGAGCTGCCTCTTCTCCCGCCAGGAGTTCGACCTTCTGGGCCTCCTGCGGGCAGGTGCGTCCGACGACGAACTGGCGCGCCGCTGGGAGGATGCCATGTGGGCCAAACCGAAGGCGCACGGCAGGGAACAGACAGGGCTGGATGCAGACGACTTCGTCCAGCCGGACCGCACTATGAGCGCCATCGGAGGCTGACTTGGCAGTACTGGTACGTTACTTTGCCGCTGCGGCGGCCGCTGCCGGCACCACGGAGGAACATTACCGCCTCGCCCCCGGCTCAACACTGGACGACCTCCTGTCCGAAATCGTCGCGGCAAACCGGCCCCGGCCACCGGCCGGCACACCGGAGCTGAACAGGCTCCTGACCAGGAGCAGCTTTCTCCGGAACGAAGTCGCTGTCCGCGACCGTTCGATAGCACTCGGCCCGGAAGACGTACTGGACGTCCTCCCGCCCTTCGCGGGCGGCTGACCCTCTCCCTACCGACGGGCGCGTCCCAACGCGTCTTAATTAGAAAGGCACCCACATGGCCCTAACAGCGTCCACAATGGCGGATGTAGAAATCGAACGTGGCGAAGACCGCGCACTGGATGACTGCGACTACCACGGGTGCTTTTTCTGTTCCGGCCCTGAGACCGACTGACTAATGCCACCCACTGACTGACGGGACCGACCGACTATTGCGACGCCGCCCCGCCGGTCCTGCCGTCCGTCCAGTTCCGGCACAGCTCGAATGCGATTTCTGCGGCCCGGGCTGTCGCGTTCCTGGAGGCCTCGGAACCGGCCTTCTCGGGTGCGGTTTCCTGCCCCGCCACGTATCCCACCATGAACGCTGTCACGGGTGCCGCAGCATGAATCACTGAATCGGCGGACTTCCTCGCCAGATCCAGCAACAGCTCCTGATCGACGTCGAGGGACGGGATCTGCAACGCCCTCGCCAGCTGCTCGTACCACGCACTCAGGATCTGCATTTCATCGTCGCCGGCCATGATCTCTCTCCTTGCTGGGTACCCGTTGAGGCTTCATCTCGAAGCTGGTGCCCCGACCTTACAAGGCGTGGCGGCGTAAGTCACCGGTAGATGCTCCCCCGCCCGGAGGTGAGAGAGCATCGTGTCAAAACCTGCAGGGAGTGGTAGGGCGTCGGCCTGAAACCTGCAGGAAGTGATAGAGCGTCGGGAAGGGTCTTAGCGGTCGAGGTCGCCGCGGATAAAGGCCTCGACCTTTTCGCGGGCGAGGTCGTCGTTGAACTGCTCCGGCGGGGACTTCATGAAGTAGCTCGACGCCGAGACCAGCGGACCGCCGATGCCCCGGTCCAGGCCGATCTTCGCCGCACGGATCGCATCAATGATCACACCGGCCGAGTTCGGCGAGTCCCACACCTCCAGCTTGTACTCCAAAGACACCGGCGCGTCACCGAAGTTCCGGCCCTCCAGGCGCACAAACGCCCACTTCCGGTCATCAAGCCACTGCACATAATCGGACGGACCGATGTGCACATCCTTGGCCGACAGCTCGGCCTCGACGTTCGAGGTCACGGCCTGGGTCTTGGAAATCTTCTTCGACTCCAGCCGGTCACGCTCCAGCATGTTCTTGAAGTCCATGTTCCCGCCCACGTTCAGCTGGTACGTCCGGTCCAGGGTGACACCCCGGTCCTCGAACAGCTTCGCCATGACGCGGTGCGTGATGGTGGCCCCGATCTGGCTCTTGATGTCATCACCCACGATCGGGACACCGGCTGCGGTGAACTTATCCGCCCACTCCTTGGTGCCCGCAATGAACACCGGCAAAGCGTTCACGAACGCCACCCCGGCATCAATCGCGCACTGCGCATAGAACTCCGCAGCCTCCTGCGACCCCACCGGCAGGTAGCACACCATGACATCCACCTGCGCGTCCTTCAGCGCCTGGACCACGTCAACAGGCTCCTCGGTGGACTGCTCAATGGTCTCAAGGTAGTACCGGCCCAGGCCGTCCAGGGTGTGGCCGCGCTGCACCGTGACACCGGTCGGCGGGACCTCCGCCAGCTTGATCGTGTTGTTCTCACTGGCCAGGATCGCATCCGCCAGGTCATGCCCGACCTTCTTGCCGTCCACATCAAACGCGGCCACAAACTGCACATCACGGACGTGGTACCTGCCGAACTCCACATGCATCAGACCCGGAATCGTGGCCCGCGGGTCAGCATCCCGGTAGTAATGGACACCCTGAACCAGCGAAGCGGCACAGTTACCCACACCGACAATAGCTACACGAATCGGATTCGAAGACACGGAACTCCTTTGGGGGAAAAGCTGTTGCCGGGCCGGGACTGAGGGCACCGGCCGGCAGGGGCAGAAGCGATCTCGGACCACCCGAGGCACCGCCCCCTGCGGTGCCGATCTCATCCGAACATGCTGCCTTCCATCGTCCCCCGCGGTCCCGGACGCGCGCAATGTCACGATCGGGCGGTAGCGCCTACCCAAACGGGCAGGTGGTGCGAAATTCACCCTTCAGATGGCCGCGCCGTCGAAAGTCATGTTCTTGACAATGACTGTGAGCTGACGCACTCTGTTGCATAAACCGAACCCTGTTGATTCATGCGGAACACGAGAGGATCACACGTGCTCACGCACCTCCTGACGAACAAGGTGCTTCTTGCCCACGCCCTGCCAGCCTACGAGTCCGCTCTCCCGGCGGCGTTAGCTGCAAGCAGGCGGGCCCATTCTTCGCACTGGATCCCTTGACCCGCCCCCGGCCGCAGTGCCGGTCCCATATAGAAAGTCATAGTCCCGGACGGCGGCTTCCCCAACCCTGGAGTCCGAGGACCAGCCGAACCTGTCCGCGGGGCCGCAGCTCGCTGCACGTCCGTCCCGTCAATACCCAGTAAGGAACCCCTTATGACAATCAAAGGTGATGTCACAACCGAGCCAAGCAGTAAGGATAGACAGGCCTCCCGCCGGCTCACGGCGTCCGACGTAAACGTCGTGGACCAGCGGATGCTCAAGAAGGCCCTCGGCGGCACAGTGGTGGGCAACACCATGGAGTGGTACGACGTCGGCGTGTTCGGCTACCTGATCACCACCATGGGCCCGGTGTTCCTGCCGGAGGCAGACAGGACCGTCCAGACGCTGTTCCTGCTCGGCACGTTCGCGGCCACCTTCATCGCCCGCCCGATCGGCGGCGTCGTGTTTGGCTGGCTTGGCGACAAGGTGGGGCGGCAGAAAGTCCTCGCGGCCACACTGATGCTGATGGCGGCCAGCACCTTCGCCGTCGGCCTGCTGCCCGGCTACGCACAGATCGGCGTCTGGGCCGCCGCGCTGCTGGTGCTCCTGAAGCTCGTGCAGGGCTTCTCCACCGGCGGGGAATACGCCGGCGCCACCACGTTCCTGTGTGAATACGCGCCCGACAAGCGGCGCGGGTACTTTGCCAGCTTCCTGGACATGGGTTCCTACATCGGCTTCGCCCTGGGCGCTGCCACCGTCTCAGTCCTGCAGATCACCCTCGGCGAAGCCGCGATGGAGGAATGGGGCTGGCGGCTGCCGTTCCTGGTGGCCGGGCCGCTGGGCCTGGTGGCCATCTATTTCCGGAACAGGATCGAAGAGTCCCCCCAGTTCCAGGCAGCCCTGAACGCGCAGGAGTCGGCCGCCGTCGAAGCCGCCTCCGGCGATGCGGCTGTTGCCAAGGGCCCCGTGGGCATCATCGCTGCATACTGGCGCCCGATCGTGCTGGCGATGATCCTCGCCGGCGCCGCCAACACCGTCGGATATGCGCTGACGTCCTACATGCCGACCTACCTGACGGAATCCAAGGGCTACGACCCCGTGCACGGAACCCTGCTGACCATTCCGGTGCTGGTGGTCATGGCGCTGTGCATCCCGCTCACCGGCAAGCTTTCGGACCGCATCGGAAGGCGTCCCGTGCTGTGGATCGGCGCCGGAAGCACAATCCTGTTCGCCGTCCCCGCCTTCACCCTGATCGGCATCGGCGAGACCTGGTCCACGCTGGCCGGCCTCGCCCTGGTCGCCTTCCCCGTGACGTTCTACGTGGCCAACCTCGCCTCGGCGCTGCCTGCACTGTTCCCCACTTCGGTCCGCTACAGCAGCATGGGCATCGCCTACAACTTCTCGGTGGCCATTTTCGGCGGAACAACCCCGTTCCTCATCCAGGCCCTGATCGAGGCCACGGGCGACGACATGGCCCCCGCGTACTACCTGATGGCGACGTCGGTCATTGGGGCGATTGCCATCTACTTCCTGCGTGAATCCGCCCGCCGGCCGCTGCCGGGCTCCATGCCGAGCGTGGACACGGTAGAGGAGGCGCACGAGCTCGTCGCTTCCCAGCAGGCGTGGCGCTAGGCCCACGCGAGCATAAAGCAGTGTCCCCGTCGTGAGAACGACGGGGACACTGCTTTATGGGCGGCATTCAGGTGCGGACAGGGCTGGCTGGTCAGGCAGCAAACAGGGCGGTGCGCACGGCCTTTTCAAAGCCGTCCACGTGGGCGCGGGCCATCTCTGCCGCCCGGGCCTCGTCGCCGTCGATCACCGCTTCCAGCAGGTCAACGTGCTCGTGCACGTGCCCGGAAAGGTTCGGCAGGCGGTCGAGCACCATGCACCAGATGCGCGTTGCCAGGTTGTCATAGCGGATCAGGGCGTCTTCCAGGTGCGGGTTTGCCGCGGCGGCGTAGATTCCCTGGTGCACCCTGGCATCCAGGCGCAGGGTCTCCACGACGGATGCGCTGTCAACATCGAAGGCCTTCACTTCCTCCACGATGAGGCGGAGGCGGTCCCGCACGGCCGGGGTGGCCACACGCGCAGCCCGGGCAGCCGCCAGAGGCTCGAGCTGCGCACGGATTTCCGAGATAAAGGCGAGGTCGGTGACCTCCACGCGCGTTGCGAACGTGCCGCGCCGTGGATACGTCACCACGAGCCGGTCCACTTCAAGCCGTTTCAGCGCCTCCCGGACGGGGGTGCGCCCCACGCCGAGCTCCTTGGCGATCCCCTCGTCATAGAGCGGATCTCCGGGCCGGATCTCCAGGGTCAGCAGCCTGTCACGTATCCGTTCATAGGCCACATCGGCCAGCGACCTCGAGCCTCCGGCCTCCGTCGTCGCCAAAGCTTCAAACGCCACCGCTCCGCCTCTCCTATGGGCCAACATTCGACTATTGACCTCATCCGCACACCAGTATACGCTGGCCATCAGCCCTGATATATCAATAAGGTGATCAACCATATATCTAAAGGATTAGAGATGACCGTTGTGGATACAGCCACTAAAAGCAGCCCGGCGCCGCAGACGGAAGCCGCTGCAGAAACCAAGACCGGCAAGTTCGTGCTCACACTGTCGTGCGCACAGCGTGCCGGCATCGTCCAGGCCGTGACCACCTTCCTGTTCGAGCGCGGGTTCAACATCGAAGAGCACCAGCAGTTCGACGACGGCCTCCGCCAGACCCTGCACCTGCGCACGGCCTTCTCCGGCGCAACCGGGTACGAGCTGCAGAAGCTCGAAGACGAGTTCCGGCCCATCGCGGAACGCTTTGACATGAAGTTCAGCGTCCACGACGAGACCAAGCAGCGCGTTCTGGTCATGGTGTCCAAGTTCGGGCACTGCCTCAACGACCTGATTTTCCGCTGGCGCGGCGGCAGCCTCGGCGGCGAGCTGGCCCTGGTGGTTTCCAACCACGAGACGCACCGGGCCATGGCCGAGGCCGCAGGCCTTCCTTTCGTGCACATCCCCGTGACTCCGGAGACCAAGGCGGACGCCGAGCGGCGCCTGCTCGAACTCGTCGACCAGTACAACATCGACCTCGTCGTCCTGGCCCGGTACATGCAGGTGCTTTCCGATGACCTGTGCCGGTCCCTCGAGGGCAGGGCCATCAACATCCACCACTCGTTCCTGCCGGGGTTCAAGGGAGCACGCCCCTACCACCAGGCCTACGACCGCGGCGTCAAGCTGGTGGGCGCCACCGCCCACTACGTCACGGCAGACCTCGACGAGGGCCCGATCATCGAGCAGGAAGTCATCCGCGTGGACCACAGCTTCGGACCAGGCACGCTCTCCACGGTCGGGCAGGACGCGGAAGCCCTGGCACTTGCCCGCGCCGTCCGTTGGCACTGCGAGCACCGCGTGCTGATTGACCAGGCCAGCACCATCGTCTTCCGCTAAGCAGCCGGCAACAGGCCGCAGCAGCCCACCAAACTATTCAGCAGGAGAAAGCACATGGCATCCACGCCACGTATTGTCATCATCGGAGCCGGCATCGTCGGAACAAACCTCGCCGACGAACTGGTCGCGCGGGGCTGGAACAACATCACGGTCCTGGACCAGGGGCCACTGAACATGCCCGGCGGCTCCACCTCGCACGCTCCGGGCCTGGTCTTCCAGACCAACCCCTCCAAGACCATGGCATCCTTCGCCAAGTACACGGTGGAAAAGCTGCTGTCCCTGACCGAGGACGGCGTCAGCTGCTTCAACCAGGTGGGCGGCCTGGAAGTCGCCACCACGGAAACCCGCCTCGCTGACCTCAAGCGCAAGCTGGGCTACGCCGCCTCGTGGGGCATCGACGGACGGATCCTCTCCGCCACCGAATGCAAGGAGCTCTACCCGCTCCTGGATGACGAGAACATCCTGGGCGGCCTGCACGTTCCCAGCGACGGCCTGGCCAGCGCGGCGCGCGCCGTGCAGCTGCTGATCAAGCGCACCGAGGCGGCGGGCGTCAAGTACCGCGGCTCCACCACCGTGACGGGAATCGAGCAGTCCGGCGGCCGGGTCACCGGCGTCGAGACCGCCGAAGGCGTAGTGCCGGCCGACATCGTCATCTCCTGCGCCGGGTTCTGGGGTGCAAAGATCGGTGCCATGATCGGCATGTCCGTTCCGCTGCTCCCGCTGGCCCACCAGTACGTCAAGACCACCCCGGTGCCGGCCCAGAAGGGCAAGAACGAACTGCCCAACGGCGCCCAGCTGCCTATCCTGCGCCACCAGGACCAGGACCTCTACTACCGCGAACACGGCGAGCGCTACGGCATCGGCTCCTACGCCCACCGCCCCATGCCGGTCGACGTCGACGCCCTGGGCACGTACGCCCCGGAGACGGTCAGCGAACACAACATGCCCTCCCGCCTGGACTTCACCCTGGAGGACTTCCTGCCGGCCTGGGAGGCCACGAAGCAGCTCCTGCCCGCACTGGCGGAAAGCGAAATCGAGGACGGCTTCAACGGGATCTTCTCCTTCACCCCCGACGGCGGGCCGCTCCTTGGCGAGTCCAAGGAGCTCGACGGCTTCTACGTCGCCGAGGCCGTGTGGGTGACGCACTCCGCCGGCGTGGCCAAGGCCATGGCGGAGCTGCTCACCACGGGCAAGTCCGAAACCGACCTGGGCGAGTGCGACATCACCCGCTTCGAGGACGTCCAGCTCACCCCCGAGTACGTCAGCGAAACCTCGCAGCAGAACTTCGTGGAAATCTACGACGTGCTGCACCCACTCCAGCCCAAGCTGTCCCCGCGCAACCTTCGCGTCAGCCCGTTCCACGCCCGGCACAGGGAGCTCGGCGCGTTCTTCCTGGAGTCCGGCGGCTGGGAGCGGCCGTACTGGTTCGAGTCCAACGCCGCCCTCCTCAAGGAGATGCCGGCCGAATGGCTGCCGCCGGCCCGTGACGCCTGGTCCGGAATGTTCAGCTCCCCGATCGCCGCCGCCGAAGCGTGGAAGACCCGCACGGCCGTGGCCATGTACGACATGACCCCGCTCAAGCGCCTCGAGGTTTCCGGCCCGGGCGCCCTCAAGCTCCTGCAGGAACTGACGACGGCGGACCTGGCCAAGAAGCCGGGTGCGGTCACCTACACCCTGCTGCTCGACCACGCCGGCGGCGTCCGAAGCGACATCACGGTGGCCCGCCTGAGCGAGGACACCTTTCAGCTCGGCGCCAACGGCAACATCGACACCGCCTACTTCACGAGGGCGGCCCGGCACCAGACGCAGAGCGGCTCCGCCTCTGACTGGGTCCAGGTGCGCGACACCACGGGCGGCACGTGCTGCATCGGCCTCTGGGGTCCCTTGGCACGCGACCTGGTCGGCAAGGTCAGCAACGATGACTTCTCCAACGACGGCCTGAAGTACTTCCGGTCCAAGAACGTCGTCATCGGCGGGGTCCCCGTTACGGCCATGCGCCTGTCCTACGTCGGAGAGCTCGGCTGGGAGCTCTACACGAGCGCCGACAACGGACAGCGGCTGTGGGATGCGCTCTGGCAGGCGGGACAGCCCTTCGGAGTAATCGCCGCCGGACGGGCAGCGTTCAGCTCGCTGCGGCTCGAGAAGGGCTACCGCTCCTGGGGTACGGACATGACCACGGAGCACGACCCCTTCGAGGCAGGCCTTGGCTTCGCCGTGAAGATGGCCAAGGAGAGCTTCATCGGCAAGGGCGCGCTCGAAGGCCGGACCGAGGAGGGCTCGGCCCGCCGGCTGCGCTGCCTGACCATCGACGACGGCCGGTCCATCGTCCTCGGCAAGGAACCTGTCTTCTACAAGGAGCAGGCGGTTGGCTACGTGACCAGCGCCGCCTACGGATACACCGTGGCCAAGCCGATTGCCTACGCCTACCTGCCGGGCGCCGTCTCGGTGGGCGACTCCGTCGAGATCGAATACTTCGGACGTCGTATCGCGGCCACCGTTTCGGAAGAGCCGCTGTACGACCCGAAAATGACCCGGCTCCGCGGCTAACCAGCCCGCAGGGCCCACTGGGGGGCACGCAGCCCGGCTCATCCTCGCAACGGGAGCCGGGCTGCGTGCAGCCCCCTTTCCGTTTTAGCTTCTACCAGGAATGAACAAATGATCGGTTCAGAAACAATTAATGACTACCTGGCCCGGCTTGCCGCCCGGCAGCCCACCCCCGGCGGCGGCGCGGCCGCGGCGCTCCACGCGGCGCAGGGTGCGGCCCTGGTGGCGATGGTGGCAAGGTTCAGCACCGGCGGCAAATATGAGCAGCACGCCGAGACGACGTCCAGGATCATTGCCGCCGCCGACCAGCTCGTCGGGGAAACGCTCGGCCTTGCCGACGCCGACGAAGCCGTCTTCAAGGGCGTGATCGCCTCCTACAAGCTGCCCGCCGAAAGCGACACCGAGCGTGCGGCGCGGGCAGCCGCCATCGACGCCGCGCTGGAACAGGCCGCCCAGCCGCCCGCACAGCTGATCAGGCTGTCGGCCGCCGTCGTGGACCTCGCAGCAGAACTGCTGGATATTGCCAACCCCAATGTCATCAGCGACATCGCCGCGGCAGCCGACGCGGCCAGGGCAGCCGCAACCACGGCCCGGGTCAACATCGACATCAACGTCGTCGCCATCAAGGATGCCCAGGCGCGCGCCGCACTGGCTGAACAAACTGACGGACTCGAAGAAAAACTTGTGCTGGCAGCTGACTCGCTCTCACGCCAGGTACGGGAAAGGATCCTCCGATGACGGCCTCACTGCTCTCCGGCAAGCCTCTCGCCAAACTGATCCAGCAGCAGGCCCAGACTGAAGCCAAAGCACTGGCCGAAGAGGGCTCCTGCCCAACCCTGGCCGTCGTCGTTGCGACGGAGGACAGCTCCACGCACTGGTACGTGCGCTCCATCGAGCGCGCTGCGGAAGCGGCCGGCATCAACTGCAGGATTATCGACGTCGGACATGACGCGACCGAGCAGGTGCTCATCACAGTTCTGAAGGACCTCAGCGCCGAGCCTTCCGTCAACGGCATCATCCTGCAGACTCCCCTGCCCCCGGGCGTCAGGACCCAGGAACTGGTCAAGTACATTTCCCCGGAAAAGGACATCGACGGCGCCAACCCGCAGAGCCTGGGGCTTCTCGCCGTCGGGGAACGTGCCTTCGCTCCGGCCACGGCGCGCGCCGTGGTGGAAATCCTGGACCACTTCGAAATTCCGGTGGCTGGCCGCAACGTGGTGGTGGTCGGGCGTTCCACAGTGGTTGGCAAGCCGCTGTCCCTGCTGCTGCTGCAGAAGGACGCCACCACAACCGTCTGCCACTCGAAGTCCGGCCCCCTCGGGAAGTACACCAAAGCTGCCGACGTGGTGGTTGTGGCTGCCGGCCGCACCGGGCTGCTCACCGGAACTGACGTTTCGGAACATTCAGTGGTCATCGACGTGGGAACGAACGTGCTTTCCGATGGCTCACTCGTCGGCGACGTCGACGAAGCCAGCGTCCGTACGGTCGCCGCCGCACTGACGCCGGTCCCCGGCGGTGTCGGCTCAGTCACCACGGCGCTGCTGCTCCTCCACACCGCCGAGGCGGCGCGCGACCAGCTCCGCGCCCGGACGCCGGTCCTCACGCCATGACCGCGGCAGTCATGGCACCCAGTACCTCGGCGCCGTCCACCGGTGCCGAGGTCGTGGCGGACTGGACCACGCTCACGCGAGGCGATTTCGTCACCGTTCTGGAGTCGTACGGGTACCACCACAGCGGCTGGATCGATGATCTGACCAAGGACGGCGGCATCCTGTGGCTGGTCCGCACCTACGGGGGCGGCCGCCGCATGTTCTGCCGGGAGAACGGCGACGTCGTCATGGGTGAAGCTCCCTAGGCACCAAACACCTCGCCCGAGAGCCAGCCCCAGAAGGCGGGAACCGGCACAAATTGAATCAGCGGAAAATCAGGGGCTTCTACCCCTTCCCACTGATATATCTGTGAGATATATTTGGAATATCAGGGCGGCCGCCAAGGGCGCAGAGCCCGGGCCCGCGTCGAGGGCATAAATCAGTTTCGTTTCCCGTGAACGGTGTTTCGGAGGCCTGAAATACCTGGGGAGGTAAGCGCCGAAGCACCGCTTTCGGGAAACGAACAGCAGCGGCGGGCTTTCCCGTTGCGCAAACTTGGCCCGCGCCGCGCCGCCAGGCGGCCGCCCGTTTCAGCAAGCATTTTCACCAACGAGGGAACGACCAGTGACAGCTCCAGCCCTTCAAGCCATCGAGAGGCCGGACAGGGCCACCGGGCGGGCCACTCACACGGAGCAGATCGCTCACAGCAACCACACCACTCACCGAGAGCACACCTGGGCCGAGGCACGCAGTGTGGCTTTCGAGTGTGCCGGCCCCCTGGGCCCGGAACGTGTCCCGCTCGCCGAGGCGAGCGGAAGGACGCTGGCGGCCGACGTCGTCGCACTTCAGGAGCTGCCCCACTACGCCTCATCCGCCATGGACGGCTGGACGGTCAGCGGTGAGGGCCCCTGGACGTTGACGGAACCGGGACGGCCGCTCCACAGCGGAGAGGCCAGCCCGGTGGTCACAGGCGGCGTCATCCCTCCGGGCACACAGGCGGTGCTCCGCGTCGAGAGCGGAAGGCTCACCACCTCAGCCGGCCGGGCCCTGCTGATGCTCGGCGACGCGGCAACCCCCGGCGAGCCCCGCCCGGGCCAGCACATCCGCAAGTCAGGCGAGGAAGCGGCGGCCGGCGAGGTCCTGATCCCTGCCGGGACGGCCCTGAACCCTGCGCACATCGCACTGGCCGCCGTCTCCGGCTTCGACGACCTGGTGGTGCGCCGCAAGCCGCTGGTCAAGATGCTGGTCACCGGCTCGGAAGTGGTCACGGCCAGGATCCCGGAGCCGGGACAGGTCAGGGACGCCTTCGGACCGCAGCTCAGCACTGTCATCCAGATGCTCGGAGGTGTGCCGGGGCCGCTGGTCAGGATCGGGGACTCCTACGAGGAATGGCTCACCGCCCTGGGTGCGTCCGAAGCCCCGATGGGCGAGTGGCCCGACGTCGTCGTGACCACAGGCGGCACAGGACGCTCAGGCGCGGACCATTTCCGTAATGCCGTAGCGGCGCTCGGCGGCCGGCTCCTCATTGACGGCATCGCCATGCGGCCCGGCCATCCCGCGGCTCTGGGCAAACTGCCCAACGGCCGCTTCGTCGTCGGACTTCCCGGCAACCCGCTCGCCGCCCTGATGGCCCTCTTCACCGTTGGCGGTCCCCTGCTGGCCGCCCTCGGCCACCAGCCGCTGCCCGGCGTCAGCCGGGTGCTGTGCGGCACGACCGTTGACGCCCACCGGGCATCCACCCGGCTTCTGCCGTTCCGCTGGGTCAACGGCCTGGCGGTTCCCGCCGACTTCACGGGTCCCGGCATGATGCGCGGACTCGCCAGCGCCGACGGCGTCATGGTGGTCCCGTCCCGGGGCGCCCAGCTGGGTGAGCCGGTTCCGGCCTTTTCCCTCCCCTGGTGCCCGCCGCTGCAGCCGCGGCTGCCCGGCGATTTGGTCTGGGGGGAATAGGGAGTGGCACGCCTGACCCAGCGCCGCAAGGTGCACCGCTACCTGCTCGACGGCTCCGAAGCCGCCATGGAATTCCCTGTCCGCGTGCGCGAGGACGTGCTGGCGGCCGAGGAACCGCTGGAGATCCGCTTCGGAAACCTCTCCTTTGCCGTGACGATGCGGACCCCCGGCGACGACTTTGACCTCGTGGCCGGATTCCTCGTCTCCGAAGGCATCATCCGCAGCCAGGAGGACCTTGTGTCGCTCCGCTTCTGCGCCGGCGAGGACGAAACCGGCCGGCAGACCTTCAACGTGGTGGAAGCACAGTTCCGTCCCGGCTTGGTCCTTCCGGACACCGGGCGGCATGTTTACACCTCCAGCTCCTGCGGGATCTGTGGAAGCACGTCCATCGAGGCCGTCCGCAAGACCCTCAACCACGACGTGCACGGGGACCGGCTGCGCGTGCCGGTCGACGTGCTTGCGCGCCTGCCGGAACAGCTGCGCGAAGCCCAGGCGCTGTTCGACAAGACCGGCGGCGTCCACGCGGCAGGGCTGTTCAGGATCGACGACGGCGGTACAGCTGAGCTGCTGTGCCTCCGTGAGGATGTGGGCCGGCACAACGCCGTGGACAAGGTGATCGGATGGGCACTGCGCGAAGGGCTCCTCCCGTTGCGAGGCACGGTCCTGCAGGTCTCGGGCCGGGCGTCGTTCGAGCTCGTCCAGAAGGCCGCACTCGCCGGCATCCCGGTCCTGGCAGCGGTCAGTGCGCCGTCAAGCCTGGCAGCCGACCTCGCGGCCGATACCGGTGTAACCCTCGTGGGCTTCAGCCGGGGCAAGAGCCTGAACGCGTACGTGGGCCAGGAGCGGCTGGCACCGGCGCTGGCGGGTCCGCACCCACACCGAAAGCTTCCTGCAAACGTAAATGGCAAGTAATCAAGTAATTAGGAGAAAGATGACTTTGAACATCTCTGCGCCTGCTGTGTCGACCACGCAGTCGGGTGCGCCTGTCAGTTCGGATTCGCATTCGAAGTCTGTCGGTGCTGACGGTGCGATCATCCTCACGGACCACTACCTGGTGGAAAAGCTCGCGCAGTTCAACCGTGAGCGGGTCCCGGAGCGTGTGGTCCACGCCAAGGGCGGCGGCGCGTTCGGCACGTTCAGGACCATCGAGGACATCTCCAAGTACACCAAGGCCGCGTTCCTGCAGCCCGGTGTCGAGACCGAGATGCTGATCCGTTTCTCCTCCGTCGCCGGCGAGAACGGCTCCCCGGACACCTGGCGGGACCCGCGCGGTTTCGCGGTGAAGTTCTACACTTCTGAGGGCAACTACGACCTCGTGGGCAACAACACCCCGGTGTTCTTCATCCGCGACGGGATCAAGTTCCCGGACTTCATCCACTCCCAGAAGCGCCTGCCCGGCACGCACCTGCGCGACGCGGACATGCAGTGGGACTTCTGGACCCTGTCCCCCGAATCCGCCCACCAGGTCACCTGGCTGATGGGTGACCGCGGCCTGCCCGCGTCCTGGCGCGAAATGCAGGGCTACGGCTCGCACACCTACCAGTGGATCAACGCCGAAGGCGAACGGTTCTGGGTCAAGTACCACTTCCACTCCAACCAGGGCGTGAAGAACATCACCGGCGAAGAGGCCGAGGCCCTGGCCGGCTCGGACGCGGACTTCTACATCCGCGACCTGCACGAAAACATCGAAGCCGGGAACCTGCCCTCCTGGGACCTGCACGTGCAGGTCATGCCCTACGAGGACGCCAAGACCTACCGGTTCAACCCGTTCGACCTGACCAAGGTCTGGCCGCACGCGGACTACCCGCTGATCAAGGTCGGCACCATGGAACTGAACCGGAACCCGGAAAACTACTTCGCGCAGATCGAACAGGCCACCTTCGCCCCGTCGAACTTCGTGCCCGGCATCGCCGCGTCCCCGGACAAGATGCTCCAGGCCCGGATCTTCTCCTACGCCGACGCGCACCGCTACCGGGTGGGCACCAACCACGCCCAGATCCCGGTGAACCAGCCCAAGAGCCCGGTCAACAACTACAGCCAGGACGGCGCCGGACGCTACCTGTTCAACGCCCCCACGGTGCCGGTCTACGCCCCGAACACCGTCGGCGGCCCGGCAGCCGTGGAACCGCAGTCCCCGGCCGGCGGCTGGGAAAACGACGGCGAACTCACCCACGCCGCGCACTCCCTGCACGCCCAGGACAGCGACTTCGGCCAGGCCGGCACCCTGTACCGCGAGGTCTACAACGACGCCGAAAAGGCCCGCTTCCTGGACACCATCACCGGTGCCGTGGGCGGCGTGAAGAGCCCCGGCATCAAGGAACGCGCCATCCAGTACTGGACCAACGTCGACGCCGAACTCGGCGCCAAACTCCGCGCCAACCTCGGCGCAGCACCCCTCTCCGACGCCGAAGCCGCCAACAAAATCGGCTAACCACCACGGCTAAGCACCACGGAACCCCGCCACGGCACAGTGACCCGCTCACCACCGCGGCGGGGTTCCCTGCGTTAAGAGCCGGTGGAGCCGGGCCATCAGCGTCCTGTGCGGAAAATGACGCCGGGGATCCGTCTCAGTCTAGGATCGGAAGTGTGAACCAGGCGGAAAAGCGGAGCGCCTGACCGCTGGACACGGCAACGAACCGGGAGCACCTTCTGATGGCTGCAAGAGACGAACAATGGACCGAACGGGATCCGGACGCCCAGGGCGGAGGCGTCCAGTCCGTCGACCGCGCCCTCCAGATCCTGGAAATCCTGGCCCGGGACGGGCATGCAGGCGTCAGTGAAATCGCCGAAGAGATGGGGGTCCACAAGTCCACCGTCTCGCGGCTGATCGGCTCGCTGGTGTCCCGGGAGATCGTGCGGCAGAACAGCGACCGCGGCAAGTACCAGCTGGGCTTTGGCATCCTGCGCCTGGCCAGCTCCATTCCCGGCAGGCTGAGCCTGGTCCACGAGGCACGCCCCATTCTGGAAAGCCTCGCCGACCAGTACAAGGAGACCGTCAACCTCGCCGTGCTGCGCTCCAACTACGCCGTGAACGTGGACCAGGCCATGGGCCCGTCGACGCTGGCGACATCCGACTGGGTGGGCAGCCTCACGCCCCTGCACGCCACCTCCAGCGGCAAGGTGATGCTGGCGGCCTTGCCGGTTGAAGAACGCTCACGCATCCTCCAGAAGACCGGCCTGCCTGCACGCACGCCGCGGACCATCACGGACCGGGACACCCTGGAAAAGCAGCTCCTCGACGTGTCGCATGATGGCTACGCCATTGTCCACGAGGAGCTCGAGATCGGCCTGACCGCCGTTGCCGTCCCCATCTACAACCACTTCGGAACAGTTATCGGGTCCGTCAGCATCTCCGGCCCTGCCTTCCGTTTCGACCCGGAAAACACTCCGGGACTGATCCAGGGCCTGAAGGATGCCGGCCTGGTCATCAGCGGAAAGATGGGCTACACGCACCGGTAGAACCCGCCGGCTTAAACGACTGAGCCTGCCGAAACTTGTGGTTTCGGCAGGCTCAGTCAGTGGGCTAGAGCTTTAGGAGGCCGGGGTTGCGGTCTCTTTCTGCTGCATGGTTTCCGCGCGCTCTTCCAGCGGCGGGGTGTCCGGGGTGAGGCCCAGCAGGGCTTCGCCGGACAGCGGGACGTCGCCGACCTTTTCCTGTACCCAGTCGTGGAAAGCGCCGATGTGGTGTTCGCTGGGGACGAGCACGCCGCCCTTGGCGTAGGACTTGGAGGCCATGCCCGGCTGGCAACGCTCGCACGCGTCGAAGTCCTGCATGTTCACGCGGTGGAACAGCTCAACGGAGGCGCTGACGTCCTTGCCGGACTCCACCACGGAGGGCAGGTACAGCCAGTCGCATTCAACGATGGTGTGGTCTGCGGACATCGGGAACATGCGGTGGATGATCACGTGGTCCGGAACCAGGTTCACGAACACGGTCGGCTTGATCGTGATCGCGTAGTAGCGGCGGTCCTGGTCCTCGGCCACGCCCGGGATGACGTCCAGGCCCTCGGAGCCGTCCACGGTAAAGCCCTTGATGTCCTCACCGAACTCGGCGCCGTGGCCCACGAAGTACTGCGCGGCCAGACCGTCGGCGAACTCGGGCAGGACCTCGGTCAGCTCCGGGTGGATGGTGGCGCAGTGGTAGCACTCCATGAAGTTCTCGATGATGAGCTTCCAGTTGGCCTTCACGTCGTAGCGGATGCGGCGGCCCACGGACAGGTTGGCCACGTCGTAGCCGTCGATGGCGTGGACGTTGCCGAGGCGCTCCTCGATCGCGCCCATGACTTCCTCTTCGAAGGACGGCGGCTCCTCGGCCAGGCAGACCCACACGTAGCCCAGGTATTCGCGGATGTGGACCTTGGACAGGCCGTACTCGTCGCGGTCGATATCCGGCATCTTGGTCAGGTTCGGGGCCGCGATGAGCTTGCCCTCGAAGTCATAGGTCCAGGCGTGGTACGGGCACTGGAAGTTGCGGGCAGCTTCGCCCTTTTCCTCCATGCACAGCTTCACGCCGCGGTGCCGGCAGACGTTGTAGAAGGCGCGGATCTCGCCCTTGCGGGTGCGCGAGATCAGCACGCTTTCGCGGCCAATCTGCACCGTCTGCCATGCCCCGGGCTTCCCCAGGTCAGAGGACCGGATCGCACAGAACCACATCTGCTCGAAAATACGCTCCTGCTCGGCCCGGAAGATCGCCGGATCCGTGTACAGGTGGCCGCCCAGCGTGGGGATCAGGCTCGGGGTGGATACCTCAACAGACAATTTGTTCTCCTAACAAAACAACACAAACAACACGAATTACAAAGAAAGGGTTGGGGCTAGAGCCCCGCGGCGGCACCGGCAAGGGCGGGTTCGCCCGCCGGCGCCAAAGCTGAGGGCACGACGGCGGCTGCCGGCTTGGGTGCCGACGGCGCGAGGCTCCTGCGCCACTTGGTGAACAGCCGCGGCTGGTTCATGCCCAGAACGGCGACGGGAACGTCTTCGCGGTAGTAGACGGCCAGCAGGCTGTGCTCGGCAGCATCCCCCGCCTCGACCTCGAGGCGGTCGTAGCCGGCGGAGTGCCCGGCGAACTGGATCTTCACCCCATGCTGGTCCGACCAGAAATACGGCGGCTTCAGCGGCTGGGCCGGGGCCTCGTCGTCGAACAGGGCCTGCACCGCCAGGGCGGCCCGCTCCAGGGCGCCGGTCCAGTGCTCCACCCGGCGGTGCCTGTCGACAGCGGCGTCGAACCAGGCGGCGCAGTCACCGACGGCGACGATGCCCGGAACATTGGTGCGTCCCATCGCATCGCACAGCACGCCGCCGTCGACCTCAACACCGGAATTGGCGAGCCATTCAACGTTCGGCTCCGCGCCGATGCCCACCACCAGGACGTCGGCGGCGATGTAGGTGCCGTCGGCCAGCCGGAGGCCGGTCACGTTCCCTTCACCCGAGTAGAAGTCTTCAATGACTGCCGACGAGATGAGCCGGACACCCTTGGTGGTGTGCAGTCCGCCCACCACAGAGCCCATTTCCATGCCCAGCTGGGCGGCGAACGGCACGGGCTTGGTGTCCACCAGGGTGACGTCCATCCCGCGGGAAGCTGCGGAAGAGGCAACCTCGGCGCCAACGAAGCCGGCACCGATGACGGCCATCTTGCTGCCCGGCACCAGTTCAGGCGCCAGGCTCTGCGCATCAGCGAGGGTGCGCAATGAGAAGACGTTGCTCAGACCTGCCAGGGCCGGCAGCTGACGGGCGCGTGCGCCGGTGGCGATGACGATGCCGTCGGCCTGGACCACCTTGCCGTTGGACAGGCCAATGATCTTCGACGACGCGTCCAGGGAGACTGCTCCAACGCCCAGCAGCCACTCGGCATCGAGGTCGTCAGTTTCGGTCTCCAGGGACAGGTCCTCCGCCGTGATGGACCCGAGCAGGAAGTCCTTGGAGAGCGGCGGCCTGTCGTACGGACGGTGCTCTTCATCGCCGATGATGACTAGCCGTCCGGTAAAGCCTTGGGCGCGGGCTGCCCGCGCGGCGGAAAGACCGGCCAGGGAGGCTCCCACGATCGCAAGCGTCTGCATATGTACACCCCTCTTTCTATTGCTTTTAGCGCAACAACAATCGCTATATGCAACAGAGTGATCCATGCCACCGTCACTGTCAAGGGGCAAATGACTCATTAAAGAACGGGCGCGTAACCGGACCCCCTGCCCTTGACAAAATGCTGTGACGGAAAGCACTCTGTTGCATATTACGACGGCTGTTGAACTATACGGAACAACCCGTCAGCACCACATATATACGTTCCACACGAGAAAAGAGGCCCCCCATGCACAAGGCATGCCCGCTCAGCGAACTGGCACCAGGGGAAGCCCTGCGCCTGAACACCGCGCCGCCCATCGCCGTCTTCCACACCGAGGAGGGCGAGCTTTTCGCGATTGACGACACCTGCACCCACCAGGACGCGTCGCTGACCGACGGCTGGGTGGAAGGCTGCGAGGTCGAGTGCCCGCTGCACGCCTCCAAGTTCAATCTCCGGACCGGACAGGTTGACGCACCGCCGGCCAAACTCCCCGTCCGCGTGCACGAAGTCCAGGTTGTTGACGGCGACATCATGGTCATCGAGTCCGAGGACGAGCCCAACCTTCCCCCGGGCCTGACGGTCAACGGCCACATTTAAGCGAGCCCTTTAAGCGATCCCCTTAATCGGAGCAAAGGACTTTCATGGCCCTGAACAGCGGCACCCGGAGCAGCGGCGACGTGAGCCTGCCGGAACTGGACGAGCACGTCCAGATCCTTCAGGAACTCCGGCAGAGCAAAACCGAGCAGGCAGTGACGGCGCGCCGTAACCGCCACCTCACCCTCGACAAGGTGACGTTCGGGATTACCGGGGCGTTCGCCGTCGCCTTCGTGCTCTGGGGTTTCCTGGGCCGGGACAGCCTTGCGGCCACGTCGCAAAGCGTCCTCGGCTGGGTGATGGAATACACCGGCTGGCTGTTCATGGTCCTGGCTTCGCTGTTCGTGGTCTTTGTCCTGTGGCTGGCCCTGGGCAAGTTCGGTAACATCCCGCTGGGCAAGGACGGCGAGAAGCCGGAGTTCCGCACCGTTTCCTGGGTGGCCATGATGTTCGCCGCCGGGATGGGCATCGGGCTGATGTTCTACGGCGTGGCAGAGCCGCTCTACCACTACATTGCGCCGCCGCCCGGAACTGTTGACGGGCGCACCCCGGAAGCGGTCCAGACCGCCATGGCCACGTCCATCTTCCACTGGACGCTGCACCCCTGGGCCATGTACGCCGTGGTGGGAATCGCGATGGCGTACGGCACCTACCGGTTGGGCCGCAAGCAGCTGATTTCCGCGGCGTTCACGTCGCTCTTCGGCATTCGCATGGTCGAGGGGCCGGTGGGCAAGTTCATCAACATTCTGGCGATTTTCGCCACGCTGTTCGGCACGGCCGCGTCGCTGGGCCTGGGTGCGCTTCAGATCGGCAGCGGCTTCACCTCCAACGGCTGGGTGGGGGAAATCGGCACGCCGGTGCTCGTGGTGATCGTGGCCGTACTCACGTCGTGCTTTGTGGCCTCCGCTGTCTCCGGCATCAGCCGGGGCATCCAGTGGCTGTCCAACATCAACATGGTCCTCGCGGTCGTCCTGGCCGTCGTCGTCTTCGTTGCCGGCCCCACGCTGTTCATCCTCAACCTGGTTCCGGCCGCGCTGGGTGACTACGCCAGGGACTTGGCGGTCATGTCCTCCCGGACCGAAGCCGTGGGTGACGAGGCGCTGCGCAGCTGGCTGTCCGGCTGGACCATCTTCTACTGGGCCTGGTGGGTGTCCTGGACGCCGTTCGTCGGGATGTTCATCGCCCGGATCAGCCGGGGACGGACCATCCGGCAGTTCGTCACCGGAGTGCTGCTGGTTCCCAGCATCGTCAGTGTGATCTGGTTCGGGATCTTCGGCGGCACCGCCTTCGGAATCCAGCAGCAGGCCGACCGGACGGAGAACCCCGCCGACGGCCTGGTGTCCATGGCCGGCGGATCCCCGTCGATTGACTTTGACGGCGCCCTCTTCGACCTGGTCACGAACCTCAGCATGCCGGCGTGGTCCACCACCGCCGTCATCGTCCTGGCCATGGTCCTGGTGGCCATCTTCTTCGTCACCGGAGCGGACTCGGCCTCCATCATCATGGCGTCGCTGAGCTCCAACGGCTCCAGTGAACCCCGCCGCGGACTGGTCATCTTCTGGGGCCTGCTGACCGGCGGCGTGGCCGCGGTGATGCTGCTGGCCGGCGGAGATGAACCGTCCGAGGCACTATCGGGGCTGCAGCGCATCACCATCGTCGCCGCCCTGCCCTTTGTCCTGGTCATGCTGCTCCTGTGCCTTGCCCTGGCCCGGGACCTGCGGCGTGATCCGCTGGCCCTGCGGAGCAGGCTGGCCACAAGTGTCGTCGAACGGGCCATCCGTTCAGGCGTCCAGCAACACGGCGGTGTCCACTTCGACCTCGTCACCAAACACGAATGCACCCCGCATTGCCCAGATGACGCCCCCTGCAGTGGCCGGGCCACCGATGCCCCTGCCACCGCCCCAACCGCAGCCCAGTCTGCTACACCCTAGGAGAAAATCTTGTCCACAGTCCTTGAAGGCGCCCCCGCAGTCGCCTCCACCACCGCCGCCAACAGCGGCACTCCGGCAAAAGCCCGCGCTGCGGAATTTGTCCTCACCCTGGCCTGCCCGGAACGGCCGGGCATCGTCCGCGCCATCACAACCTTCCTGGCGGACCGCGGCTTCGACATCGTGGAGCACCAGCAGTTCGACGACCACGTCAGCGGCAACCTCTACCTGCGGACCGCCTTCACGCAGAGCGGCATCGCCGGCGACCAGGGTCCTTTCGCCAGGCTCGGTGAACCGGGCCAGCAGACGGCCGAGAGCCTGACCGCCGAGTTCGCAGCCATCGCCGGCGAGTTCGGCATGGACTTCAGCATCCACGACGGACGCCCGCAGCGGCTGCTGGTCATGGTGTCGAAGTTCGGCCACTGCCTGAACGACCTCATCTTCCGGTGGCGGGCCGGCAGCCTGGGTGCGGAGATCGCCGTCGTGGTTTCCAACCATGAGGACCTGCGGCCCATGGCCGAAGCGGCCGGGCTGACCTTCATCCACGTGCCCGTAACGGCAGCCACCAAGCCCGAGGCCGAGGCCCGCCTGCTGGACCTTGTGGCCGAATACGACGCCGACCTCGTGGTGCTGGCCCGCTACATGCAGGTGCTGTCAGACGACCTGTGCAAGAAGCTGCGCGGACGGGCCATCAACATCCACCACTCGTTCCTGCCCGGCTTCAAGGGTGCGAAGCCGTACCACCAGGCCTACGACCGCGGCGTGAAGATGGTGGGCGCCACGGCCCACTACGTCACCGCCGACCTCGATGAAGGTCCCATCATCGAGCAGGAAGTCTTCCGCGTGGACCACGCCCTCGACCCGGACGCGCTGGTGACAGTCGGCCGGGACGCCGAAACCCAGGCGCTCTCCCGCGCGGTGAAGTGGCACTGCCAGCACCGCGTCCTGCTCAACAACACCCGCACCGTCGTATTCCGTTAATTTTCCGCTAACGCGATCCAGGAGAAACACACACCATGAGCGCATCACCACGCGTCGTCATCATCGGCGCCGGCATCGTCGGCACCAACCTCGCGGACGAGCTGTCCAGCCGCGGCTGGACGGACATCACCGTCGTCGAGCAGGGTCCGCTGGAACTGGCCGGCGGTTCAACGTCGCACGCCCCCGGCCTGGTGTTCCAGAACAACCCGTCCAAGACCATGACGGAATTCGCCACCTACACCGTCAACAAGCTGCTCGCGCTGAGCAAGGACGGCGAGTCCTGCTTCAACCAGGTGGGGGGCCTGGAGCTGGCAACCACTCCCGAGCGCCTGGCCGACCTCAAGCGCAAGATGGGTGTGATGACCTCCTGGGGCGTCGAAAGCCGGATCGTCGACGCCGACGAATGCGAAAAGATCTACCCGCTGCTGAACACCGGCAAGCTCACCGGCGGCCGTGAGGTCCTGGGCGGCCTGCTCATCCCCACCGACGGCCTGGCCCTGGCTGCCCGTGCCGTGCAGCTGCTGATCGAGCGCTCCCGCGAGCGGGGCGTGACCTACCTCGGTTCCACCACCGTCACCGGCATTTCGCAGTGGGGCGGCAAGGTCACCGGCGTCGAGACCTCCTCCGGCGTGATTCCCGCCGACATCGTGGTCTCCTGCGCAGGTTTCTGGGGCCGTGAGCTTGGCAAAATGGTGGGCCTGGAGGTGCCGCTGCTGCCGCTGGCCCACCAGTACGTCGTCAGCACCCCCCTTCCCGAACTCGAGGGCGTCAACGAGCTTCCCAAGGGCGCCAGCAAGCCCATCCTCCGCTACCAGGACAGGGACCTGTACTACCGCGAATGGGGCGACCGCATCGGCATCGGCAGCTACGCCCACCGCCCCATGCCCGTGGACATGTCCGCACTGCCGAAGGTGGCGGCCGAGGAAATGTCCGACCACCGCATGCCCTCCCGCCTGGACTTCACCCTTGAAGACTTCGTGCCCGCGTGGGAGGACAGCCAGGACCTGCTGCCGGCACTGCGCAGCGCCGCGATCCAGGACGGCTTCAACGGCATCTTCTCCTTCACGCCCGACGGCGGCCCGCTTATCGGCGAAGCCCCGGAGCTCGCCGGCTTCTTCGTTGCCGAGGCCGTGTGGGTGACGCACTCCGCCGGTGTGGCCAAGGCTGTGGCCGAGCTGCTCACCGAGGGCCGGTCCCGCACCGACCTCCACGGCACCGAGCTCACCCGCTTCGAGAAGGTCCAGACCAGCGACGACTACGTCAGCGAGACCTCACAGCAGAACTTCGTGGAGATCTACGACGTCATGCACCCGCTGCAGCCTAAGGAATCCCCGCGGGACCTGCGCGTCAGCCCGTTCAACGTCCGGCAGAAGGAACTCGGCGCCTTCTTCCTCGAGTCGGCCGCCTGGGAGCGCCCGCACTGGTTCGAGGCCAACCGTCCCCTGCTGGACGAACTGCCGGAAGAGTGGCAGGCACCGGAACGCGAACCCTGGGCCGCCATGTTCTCCTCCCCCATTTCCGCAGCCGAAGCGTGGAAGACGCGCACCGCCGTCGCGCTTTACGACATGACGCCGCTGAAGCGGCTGGCAGTCAACGGCCCCGGCGCCCAGGAGCTGCTGCACCGGCTGAGCACCGGCAACATCGCCAAGAAGCCCGGCGCCGTCACCTACTGCCTGCTGCTGGAGCACGACGGCGGCATCCGCAGTGACGTCACCGTCGCCCGCCTCGGGGAGGAAGACTTCCAGCTCGGCGTGAACAGCAACGTGGACTTCGACTACCTGCGCGTTGAGGCCCGCAAGCAGTCGGCCGCCGATCCGGCCAAGTGGGCGCACGTCACCGACATCACCGGCAGCACCTGCTGCATCGGCCTGTGGGGCCCGCTGGCCCGCGAGGTCATCGGCAAGGTCAGCGCCGACGACCTCACCAACGATGGCCTGAAGTACTTCCGCACCAAGGAAATCAACGTGGGCGGCATCCCGGTCACGGCCATGCGCCTGTCCTACGTGGGCGAACTCGGCTGGGAGCTCTACACCACCGCCGAGTACGGCCTCAAGCTCTGGGACCTGCTGTTTGAAGCCGGCCAGGAGCACGGCATCATCGCCGCCGGCCGCGGTGCCTTCAACAGCCTGCGCCTGGAGAAGGGCTACCGCCTCTGGGGCACAGACGTGACCACCGAGCACCACCCCTACCAGTCCGGCCTCGGCTTCTCCGTGGCGAAGGACAAGGAAGGCTTCGTGGGGGCGGAGGCCCTGAAGGCCCTCAAGGAACAGCCCGCGGACAAGGTGCTGCGCTGCCTGACGGTCGACGACGGCACCTCCATTGTGCTGGGCAAGGAACCGGTGTTTGTGGGCGGCGTAGCGTCCGGTTACGTCACCAGCGCGGCGTACGGCTACTCGATCCGCAAGCCGATCGCCTACGCCTGGCTGCCTGCCGCTGTCTCCGAGGGCGACGCCGTGGAGATCGAGTACTTCGGCCGCCGCGTCGCCGCCACAGTCAGCGCCGAGCCGCTGTTCGACCCCGGCATGGAGCGCCTCCGCGGCTAACCCGCTTTGCGGGGCCGTCCTGACCTTCTTTGAAGCTGGGCCCACGACCGCAGGGTTCCCTGGCCGAGCTTGCGAGGTTAGGGGGCGGTTGGGGAACGACGGCGACACACCGGTAGATCCGGCGTGTCGCCGTCGTTCTTGGTTAAGAAAGGGTCAGGACGGCTGGCAGTTGCCGGGCACTGATCCTGTCCAGAGGTGGCACCCTGTCCAGAGCTGAGCCGAGGGCGTAGCGTGTGACCCGTGAATGAGTTGTCATTGCCGCAGCGCGTGGCCCGGGCGGTGGGCTCGAGCCCTGTCTCGGAAAAGCTGGCTACCGTCCAGGAGCTCCTCTACGGCCCGATACCGGCCTGGGCACGGCGCAGCCCGTTCCACACCGGCGTCCTCGGCCACTCAGCCCATCCCCCACTGACTGACGTGACAATTGGGTGCTGGACCGCCGCCTCCATTCTCGACCTGGCAGGAGGAACCCAGGCCCGGTCCGGGGCCACGCTTCTGGTGGGGGCCGGCCTGGTAGCGTCCGGGCCAACCTCTCTCGCGGGTGCCGGGGACTGGGCGGAGATGACCGGCGCCGAGCGCCGGATCGGGGCAGTACACGGTCTCGGGACCGACGTCGCCATCTTCCTGTTCCTCGGGTCCCTGGTCGCGCGGCTGCGCGGCCGGCATGGCCTCGGTGCGGGGCTTGGGCTCGCGGGGAATGCAGTCCTGGCGGGCGCCGGTTTCCTGGGCGGGCATTTGGCGCTCAACCGGGGAACGGCCCGAAGGACCACTGATGCCGACCTGGGGCTCCCCGGCCCAAACTAGACGGCGATGGTGACGTACTGCTTCTTGAAGTGCTCGTGGATGTCCCAGACCCCGCTCCAGCCGTTCGGGATCAGGACCATGTCGCCCGCCTTGTGGTCCACCCGCTCGCCGGCGTCGGAGACGAGGGTTCCCTTGCCCTCCAGCACCAGGATGACCTCGTTGACGCCCTGGCGGGCGGTTTTGAAGCTGCCCGGCGAGCACTCCCAGAATCCGAGGTCCACGCTGCTGGCGTTGACGGTGAGGGCGTTGACGGCCGCGTCCTTCGGCTCGGTGCCGTTGATGGCTGTTGGCTTGAGGACCAGGTCGCCGAGGGACAGGTTCTCCAGCGAACGGAGGACTTTTACTTGTGCGTTCGTCATGTGCTTCCTTTCATCATGCATGACGGTCATCATGCACACGGGGGGCGTTCATAATATGAACATTGCGTTCAATGTGGCACATGCGCTCACTTCGGTCAAGAGGGCCAAAGTAACGTCACACAACGCGAAGGCATCCGGTTCCGGGCAGGCAACGTCCTACCCTTAACAAGTGACACTGACTAAGATTCGCACCGCCGCCGCGAGCTCCCTCGCCGCCGCAGGTCTCCTGTTTAGCCTCGCCGCCTGCTCCTCGCCGGCCGCCACCCAGCCAACCGCTTCTGAAACGACTTCCACAGCAGCGGCTTCCACCAGCGCCGCCTCTGAATCCAGCGCGGCCACCGATCCCTGCGCCGGGGTGAAGGTGATCGTCGACTCGGGCGCCCTGAAGCAGGCTGCCGCCGA
The DNA here is from genome assembly GCF_042673905.1 of Arthrobacter sp. NPDC057009. NCBI lineage: Bacteria > Bacillati > Actinomycetota > Actinomycetes > Micrococcales > Micrococcaceae > Arthrobacter > Arthrobacter sp. NPDC057009. The sequence continues at coordinate 84,924 of NZ_JBHUSB010000003.1, read as the reverse complement.
CACATCCGTCTGCGTGCCCGTGGACGCGCCGACTCTCGCCTCCAAGGTGCTCGATGCGGCAAAGGTGAAGACCGAGGGCACCGACCAATACCCCAAGGAACTGGTGTGCCGGGTGAACGGCGTGCCCGCCGCGGACTTGGACATCACCCACAAGGGCGGCACGTACCGCGAGGAATGCAAGAAGATGCCTGCCGCCTTCGCCTACTGGTCCCTGTGGGTTAAGCCGGAATCCGGCCCCTGGGCATACGCGCAGGAAGGCCTCGCCACCCTGAAGGTCAGCCCGGGACAGAGCCTGGAGCTGCTGTACACGGTCGACGGCGCACCGGCCGCACCGACGGCGTGACCTTTCGACCCGCGCCGTTACGGGCAGGGGCGGCTCTCGCCGTCGTTTTCATCGCGGCGCGGGTCATCTACCGCATCCTTTTCAACGGGGCGGGCATTGGTGAGCCGGTTCTGTTCGACATACCGGCGATCCCGTTGCCTGCCCCGTATGCCCATGTGGTCCTCTTCGGGCCGGTTACGGCCCAGGGCCTGGAGGAGGCGGTCCTGTCCGCCCTGCCGATTGCCGGCTTGATCTTCGGCTTCGGCCTCCTCAACGCCTGCGTGGACGTGGCCCGTGGCTTCGTCGTCCTGGCCCGCGGCGGCCCCATGCAGGGCATGGCCCGGATGCTTGTGGTGGCCTGGGCAGCGCTCCCCGCGCTCTCCGACGCCGTGGGCTCCGTGCGCCTGGCTTTCCGGCTGCGGGGCGAACGCTTCGGACCCCGCGCGCTTGTTCCCGTGCTCGAGCGCACCCTCGAGCACGCCAGCCGGGTCGCCGCAGCCCTGGAGCTGCGGGGCTTCGGGAGCCGGGCACCGCTCCAGTCCGGCCTTCAGGCCGGCCGCGGCGATGAAGCACCGCTGCTCGTCCGGGACGCACAATTCAGCATTGGTGACGCGCGGGTCCGCGTCCCCAATTTCACACCGTCGAGCGGGTCCGTCACGGTGATTACCGGGCCGACCGGCTCCGGCAAGTCCACGATCCTGCGGGGCATCGCGGGCCTCCTCTCACACGTTGACGGCGGCGGCATTTCCGGCACGCTGTGCATCGCCGGAACGGACCGGGCCGCGACGCCGCCGCGGGACACCGCCCGCCTCATCGGCGTCGTACTGCAGAATCCGCGCGCCGCCTTCGCCACCACCCGGGTCCGCGACGAAATCGCCCTCGCCCTCGAACTGCGCGGCGTGGCATCAGCCGCCGCCAAGGCACGGGTATCGGAGGTCGCGGAGCGTATCGGGGTGTCGGCCCTGCTGGACCGGAACATCAGCACGCTTTCGGCGGGTGAAGCGATGCTCGTGGCCATCGCCGCCGCGGTTGTGGAGCACCCGGCCCTGCTCCTGGTTGACGAGCCCCTGGCCGACCTTGACGCCGCAGCTCGCGGCCGCGTCATCGCCGTGCTCAACGCCCTCGCCCGAGAGGCGGGCGTCTGCGTCATCGTGGCGGAGCACCGGGCGAAGCCGCTCGTACCTATCGCCGACTCCTGGTGGACCATCGACGACGGCACCCTGGTTCCCGGCGTCGCACCGACCGCTCCAGCCACGGCCGTTCCCCATCCAACGCCCGGGCAAGCAGCGGAAAACCCGGCGGAGCACGCACCCGTACTGACGGCGACGAAACTCGAAGTGCAGCGCGGGGGAAAGCCGCTGGTGCGCGACGCATCCTTCACCCTCCACCGCGGGGAAGTCGTGGCCCTGGTGGGGCCGAACGGAGCCGGTAAGTCATCGCTCCTTGTGGCGCTTGCCCTGGGTGAAGGCACGCTTGAGGGGACGCGCGTTGAAGGCGCAGCCGGCGGCGGGCGCGTGGCCCTCGTTCCGGACGCCTCTGACGACCTCTTCACCAGGGACACCGTAGCGGCGGAGCTCCGGGCGGCAGAGCGGCGCCACGCGCGTGACTCGCGGCGTTCAAGCCCGGGGCGTTCAAACCCTGTGCCTGCGGAATCACGCCTTGCCCGGCTGCGGGGAAATGCCCGGATGCCCATCGGGCACGAGCATCCCCGGGACCTCTCCGCCGGCGAGCGCAGGATCCTTGCCATCGCGCTGCAGACCATGGACGATCCCCAGGTGCTCCTGATCGATGAGCCGACGCGCGGCCTCGATCCTGCGGCGCGCACCGCAGTCTCGGCGGCGCTGCGGGCCGCAGCGGATGCCGGTGCGGCGGTCCTGATTGCCACGCACGATGTTGATTTCGCCCATGGCCTCGGCGCCCGGATCCTGCCGATGCACGACGGCGTCACCCCCTCATCAGTGTCGCCCAGCGCTGTCCTACCCGGCGCCGTCGAACCGCCTCTCCATGCTCCCCCGGAAGCAGCTACGGCGCTGACGGCCACCTCCCCGGCTGGCACAGGAGCGGCCGGCGCTGCACGGACACCTTGGGTCTCTCCCCAACCAATGGATATGCAGGGAAGGGCAAAAACCCGCCGGATCCGGATGCCACGGGCTGTCGAAGTTGCGGTACTTGCGGCAGCAAACCTCCTGGCTCTGGCCACGTTCTGCTGGCCGCTGCTCGCGACGGCCCTCCCGGAGGATGCTGCCGCCGCCACACCCTACGCGGCGCTGGCAATAGCGCCCCTTGCCGCCGTCGCCGTCGTGGTGTCCCTCGACGGCTCGGTGCGCTCCGCGCACACTGTCGCGTTGCTCGGCGTGCTGGCCGCCGTCGGTTCGGTGGTGCGGGTGGCGAGCACCGGCGTCGGGGGCGTTGAGGCAGTCTTTATTCTGCTGATCCTGGCCGGCCGCGCCTTCGGTGCCCGTTTCGGCCTGCTCCTCGGTGCCGCCACCATCGCCGTCTCGAGTGCGCTGTGGGGCGGTATCGGACCGTGGACGCCGTTCCAGATCTTCGCCTGCGCGTGGGTGGGCGCCGGGGCCGGCCTGCTCCCCCGCCGGGTGCGCGGCAAAGCGGAGCTGTGGATGCTGTGCGGCTACGGGGCCCTGGCGTCCTACCTGTTCGGCCTGCTGACGAACCTGTGGTTCTGGCCCTTCGCCGTCGGCGCCGGCACGGGCATCTCCTACGTCCCTGGCGCTCCGCTGGGCACCAACCTCAGCAGCTTCCTGCTCTACTCGCTCCTGACCTCCACGGCCGGCTGGGACACGCTGCGCGCCGTCACCACGATCATCGGAATCTGTGTGGTGGGGCGGGCGATCCTTGCCGCGCTGCGGCGGGTAAAGCCGGTCTCCGGCGGAAGCGGGCAGGCCATGCGGGCTCAAGCCACGCAGACCCTGTCCATCTAGGCCAAAGACCGGCTTCGCCTTACACCTTGAAGTACTTCGCCTCCGGGTGGTGGAAAACGAACGCGTCGGTGGACTGTTCGGGCTGGAGCATCAGCTCATCGCTCAGGATCACACCCATGCGCTCGGGACGCAGCAGCTCCACCACCTTGCGGCGGTCCTCCATCTCGGGGCACGCGGGGTATCCGAGCGAGAAGCGTGCACCGCGGTAGTCGAGCTTGAACAGTCCTGCCTTCTCCTTCGGTTCCTCGGCGGCGAAACCGAGCTCCGAGCGCACACGCGCGTGCCAGAACTCCGCGAGCGCCTCGGTGAGCTGCATGACCAGCCCGTTGAGCTCGTAGTAGTCGCGGTAGTGGTTCCCGGCGAACATTTCCGCAAGCACCTCGTCGATCTTGGCACCGGCGGTGACCAGCTGCACCGGCAGGACGTCGATCTGCCCTGATTCGCGCGAGCGCACGAAGTCGGCGAGGCACAGGTGCTTGTCGCGGCGCTGGCGCGGGAAGTCGAAACGCAGCCGCTCGGTACCGATCGGTCCTCCTGACCCACCGTCGGTGGCGAGCAGGCCCGGGGTGCCGAGCACGCCGTCGGGATCCTCCGCGTGGTGCAGCACCACCACCTGTTCCCCTTCGGAAACCACCGGGAAGTAGCCGTACGCGACGGACGCGTCGAGCATTCCCTCGGCAAGGATGCGGTCCAGCCAGTACCGCAGGCGCGGCCGGCCCTCGCGTTCCACCAGTTCCTCATAGGTGGCGCCGCCCTCGCCGCGGCCGGGCTTCAGCCCCCACTGCCCCATAAAGGTGGCACGCTCATCCAGGAAGGCCGCGAAGTCGTGGAGCGCAACACCGCGCACGATGCGCGTACCCCAGAACGGCGGCGCAGGCACAGGGTTGTCGGATGCCACGTCGGAACGGCCGGGCATCGCCTCCGGCTCGGTCACGGTGAGCTTCGCGCCCCCGCGGTGGATGCGCTTCTTCAGCGGCGGAAGGCCGACGTCATCCGGCGACTCGCCGCGGGCCACGCGGACCAGCGGTTCCATGAGGCCCAGGCCTTCGAAGGCGTCCTTGGCGTACCTGACCACGCCGTCAAACTGCTCCGCCAGGTCCTGCTCCACGTAGGCGCGGGTCAGGGCCGCCCCGCCGAGGATTACCGGCCACTTCTTCGCCAGGCCGCGGGACTGCAACTCCGCGAGGTTCTCCTTCATCACCACCGTGGATTTCACCAGCAGCCCGGACATACCGATCACGTCGGCGTCGTGCTCCTCCGCGGCGGCGATGATCTCGGCGATGCCCTGCTTGATGCCGATGTTGACCACGTTGTAGCCGTTGTTGGTGAGGATGATGTCCACGAGGTTTTTGCCGATGTCATGCACGTCGCCGCGGACGGTGGCGATCACCATAGTGCCCTTGCCCGAGGAGTCGGACTTCTCCATGTGCGGCTCGAGCAGGGCTACCGCGTTCTTCATCACCTCGGCGGACTGCAGCACGAACGGCAGCTGCATCTCGCCGGCGCCGAAGCGTTCGCCCACCACCTTCATGCCTTCGAGCAGGTGGTCGTTGATGATGCCGAGCGCGGTCATGCCCTCGCTCCGGGCCAGGTCGAGGTCCTCTTCGAGGCCCTTGCCTTCGCCGTCGATGATGCGCCGCTGCAGGCGTTCACCGGTGGGCAGCGCGGCGAGTTCCGCGGCGCGCTGGTCCTTGAGGGCTGCGGTGTCGACGCCGGCGAAGAGATCCAGCATGCGGGCCAGGGGGTCGTAGGTGGTGTTGCCGTCGGCGTCGTATTCGCGGCGGTCCCAAACGAGGTCCAGGGCCACTTGGCGCTGCTCTTCGGGCAGGGAGGCGAGCGGCACGATCTTGGCGGCGTCGATGATGCCGCTGGTCAGTCCTGCCTGCACGGCCTCGTGCAGGAACACGGAGTTCAGGACGATGCGGGCGGCAGGGTTCAGGCCAAAGGACACGTTGGAGACGCCGAGCGTGGTGTTGATGCCGGGGTACTTCGCAGTGATCTGGCGGATCGCCTCGATCGTTTCGATGCCGTCCCGGCGCGTCTCCTCCTGGCCGGTGGCGACGGGGAAGGTCAGGCAGTCGACGATGATGTCCTCAACGCGCATCCCCCATTCGCCCACCAGTTCGTCGACGAGGCGCGAGGCGATGGCCACCTTGCCGTCTGTGGTGCGCGCCTGGCCGTGCTCATCGATGGTCAGGGCGATCACGGCGGTGCCGTGTTCCTTGACGAGCGGCATGATGCGCGCGAAGCGGCTGTCCGGGCCGTCACCGTCCTCGTAGTTGACGGAGTTGACCACCGGGCGGCCGCCGATGAGTTCGAGGCCGGCCTGCAGGACGGGCGGTTCGGTGGAGTCGATGACGAGCGGGAGCGTGGAGGCGGACGCGAAGCGCGAGACCACCTCCTTGATGTCGGCGACGCCGTCGCGCCCCACGTAGTCAATGCAGACATCGAGCAGGTGCGCGCCGACGCGGATCTGCTCGCGGGCGATATCCACACAGTCGTCCCAGCGCTCTTCAAGCATCGCCTGGCGGAACGCCTTGGAACCGTTCGCGTTGGTGCGCTCACCGATGGCCAGGTAGGAGGCGTCCTGGTCGAACGACACGTGCTGGTACAGGGAAGCGATGCCCGGGTCCTGCTCGGTGGGGACGCGGGCGGTGCCGTTCCCGCTGCCGGCGGCAGTGCCGCCGTCGGGCGCGTTGCTTATGGTGCGGAAGGGGGCAAGACGTTCGACGACGGCGGCCATGTGCTCCGGCGTCGTACCGCAGCAGCCGCCCACGAGCCCCAGGCCGAACTCCCGCACGAACTGTTCGTGGGAGGCGGCGAGTTCGGCAGGCGAGAGCGGGTAGTGCGCGCCGTCGGCGGTGAGCACCGGCAGGCCGGCGTTGGGCATGCAGGCGATCGCGACGGAGGACTGCTTGGAGAGGTGGCGAAGGTGCTCGCTCATCTCGTCGGGGCCGGTGGCGCAGTTCAGGCCGATGGCGTCGACGCCGAGCGGTTCGAGCGCGGTGAGCGCGGCGCCGATTTCGGAGCCCATCAGCATGGTTCCGGTTGTTTCGACGGTCACCTCGACGAAGATCGGGAGGCGGATGCCGCGGGCCACGATGGCCTGCTTGCAGCCGTTGACGGCGGCTTTGGTCTGCAGGAGGTCCTGGCTGGTCTCGATGAGGAATGCGTCCGCTCCCCCGTCGATGAGGCCTTCGGCCTGCAGGGCGAACGTCTGCTTGAGGTAGTCGTAGCTGGTGTGGCCGAGGCTGGGGAGCTTGGTGCCCGGCCCCATCGAGCCAAGGACCCACCGCATCCGGCCGTCCGTTTCTTCTGCCGCCTCGGCACGCTCGCGGGCGATCTTCGCGCCCTTCAGCGCGAGTTCGGCGATGCGGTCGTCGATGCCGTAGTCGGAGAGGTTGGACCAGTTGGCGCCGAAGGTGTTGGTTTCCACCGCGTCGATGCCCGTGGCGAAGTACGCGTCGTGGATGTCGGCGATGACGTCCGGGCGGGTGTGGTTGAGGATCTCGTTGCAGCCTTCCAGGCCCTGGAAATCCACCTCGAGCGACAGCTCGCGGCCCTGCAGCATGGTGCCCATCGCACCGTCGGCGATGACGACCCGGTGGTTCACGGCGTCCAGGAGTTCCTGCGAACGGGCAGGGCGGGCGACGGATTCTATATCAAGAGCAAAACGAGGCATCTAAACAGGTTACGGGCGAGTCGCCGAAACATTGCTTCGTGTGTCCGTGTGCTACGACGGCGGGTGGCCTGCTGTCCTTCAAGCCGCCTCCGGTCAGGACCGGCGGCTGTCCATGAGCAGCGCGGCCATGGCCTTGGCGCGGGCAGCGGCGTGGGGGTCACCTTCGGCCGCAGCAACAATCGCTCCCTTGAGCAGGATGTGGATGGACCAGGCGAAGTCGTCGGGGTTGTCGAGGCCAGCGGACTCTGCAAGTTCTGCGATCTCCTGCCGCGTCTTGTCCAGGTACTCGATGCTCACCTTGCCGAGGGGATGCTCGGGGCCCATTTCCATCATCACGTGCAGGAACGAGCCGACCTGCGCCGCGCCTTGGCGGAACCAGTCGTCGAAGACGTCGAAGATGGTCAGCACGGCTGCCCCATCGCTGGTCCCATGCCGGGCGATTGCCTCCTGGATGGCTGCCGTCCGTTCCAGGTACCACTGCTCAAGGAAGGCCAGGACGACGTCGTCCTTGGAGGGGAAGTGCCTGTAGAAGGTTGCCTTGGCCACTCCTGAAGCACGGATCAGCTCGTCGACACCCACATCGCGGATCCCGCGGCGGGCAAACAGCTCATAGGCGACGGCAACAATCTTCTCCCGAGGCCCGTCCGCCGCAAGGCGCTTGGGCTCCTCGGCCCGGCTCTCTGGGGTCTGCACACACGGATAATACATCGTCTCGATGCACGTAGACAGACCGTTCTGTCTACGCCTACAGGACTGGGTCAGGCCGCCAGTAGCAAGGGATTGATAAGTATGCTTATGATGCTCCTCTTTAGTGGCGGTATGCAGAGGGTACGGAAACGTAAGTAGCGAAGCTCGTTAGGGGAGCTGCATGGCACCGAAAAAGATATACGACGTTGTGGTTGTCGGAGGGGGTGCAGCCGGCCTGAGCGCAGCGGTGACTCTCTGCAGGGCACTGCGTTCCGTTGTGGTCATCGACGCCGGCGAGCCAAGGAACGGCCGATCCCCGGAGGTGCACGGGTTCCTGGCCCACGAGGGCCTGCCGCCTGGGGAGCTTCTTGCGGCCGGCCGTGCGGAAGTACGGGCATACGGTGGCGAGATCCTGCAGGGGCGGGCCGTCGCGGCACGCAAAGAAGCCGGCATTTTCATCACTGAGCTGCAGGACCGGCGGAGCCTCCGTTCGCGGCGCCTGCTCATCGCTTCCGGCTTTGAGGATGAGTTGCCGGAGGTGACTGGCATCAAGGAACGATGGGGCCGCGACGTGCTGCATTGCCCGTACTGCCACGGCTGGGAAATCCGCGATCGGGCCATAGGAATTCTTGCCACGGAACCCGCGGCGGTGCAGGAGGCACTGCTCTTCCGGCAGTGGAGCGGCAACGTCACTTTCTTTCAGCACCTCCTGGAGGACCTCGATTCCGGAGACCGTGAACAGCTTGAGGCCCGGTCAATCCGCGTCGTCAAAGGACGCGTGGCTGCGTTGGAAATATCGCAGGACACCCTCAGGGGACTGCGCGTGGCATCCGGCCAGTCGGTCGCATGCGACTACCTCGTCGTGAAACCCACCGCCAGGACCGAGTCGCCGGTGCTTCAGTCGCTCGGACTGCAGCAGGCAGACTGCGCCGCGCAGGGCCGGCATTTGGGCGCGGACCCCAATGGTCTGACGACTGCTGCGGGCGTGTGGGCTGCCGGCAATATCTGTGACCCAACGGCAGAAGTGATAACAGCAGCCTCGGCAGGAGTTAAGGCAGCCACTGCTATCAATGCCGATCTTGTGGACGAGGACACCCGCCTTGCAGTAGAGGCGGCCAAGCGGGCCGCCTTCCCACCGGCGGTGCTGTCTTAGGCGGCGCCCCGAGCAGGAGAGGGCCTGCCCTCTGGGGCTTCATCGACCCCGCAGGAGGTGCGCGAATTCCTGGGATGGGTGGCAGGCCACCAGTGCCCGCCGTCGACGTGAATGACGGTCAGGTCACTAACCCAGGACCCCAGCCCCTCCCTCAGGTGTGGTGAGAGGAAGGGATCCTTGAGGGGAACCACTACGGCAACGGGCAAATGTACCGACTCCGGGGCCGTTACCTCTCCGGCGGGGAAGCGGTTGCTGCGTCGTTCACCAGGGCGTTGAGAGTGAAGTCATCAGGAGCGTGCCGCACTGAGGACATCCCGGCGTTGCGGGTGTCGTAGGTGATGATGTGGTGGGCTGCGGCCAGTTCGGCGATGACCGGAAGATAAAGCCGGTGGTCATCCGGGTATCCGTGCACGAGAAGCAGACTGGGAACGCCGTTTCCTGGTGGTGGCCCATATTCGAACACGGCCAGCTCCGCGCCCGCGGACCGGACAGTGCTACGGCATTCCTTCCATGCTTGCACTGCCCCACCCTACAGCTAAAAGACAGCCCCTCGCCCCAGCTTCGAGCAGGCTGTTTTCCTTGCTGTTTACGGCACCGGGACAGCCCTGGTCGCTGCAATGAGGCGCATCATGGCCTCGTGCAGTTGCACTACGTCCTTGCGGCTAAGCCCCAGCGGCAACGGCGCGATCCAGCGCGAGCTCCATCGGCCGGAAGGGGGCACCTGGATTCTCCTGTCCGACGGCGACCGTCGCGGCGGACGCGCCGACACAGGCGGCGGTGACCGTGTACTGCCCGGCCGCAGGCACCTTCTCGATGCCGCCAAGACCCCTGAGAGGCCCGTCCAACGGCCCTACATCGGCAAGGAGGACTGGACCCGGCACTGACTCAAGGAGCGGGTCCAGCTCAGCGTAGTTCCCAGCTTCCCGCTCCAGTACCTCCGGAGCACTGTAGGGCTTCGCGGTAGCTGGTACGTGGCGTCGGGTCAGCTGCCGGTGCGTAAACGGGCGCGGAGCCAGTTGTTGGGGTATGCGCGGGTTCGGGGTATTCATAGGCGCACCCCGCACTGCCGGTCAGAGGGATCAGCAGGCACAAGACAAACGCGAGCCACTGCCGCCTGTCTTTCATTCCCACAAATCCATGGCGAACAAGCCCGCACCTCAAAACAACCACCGTGCTGGACCTCGGATTGAGTCGTCCTCCGCAAACGCCTCCAATCGCATCTCCGTTGAACTGGCTCCCTCCATAGCCTTGAAATTGACGACCAAAATAGCCCATCATTTCGCTTCATAGTGGAAACGACCGAGCAATCAGCAGGCAAGCGAGGAAAACGGTGAAGCAGTGTCATTTCTCAGACGACGGCGCCGCGACCGGCCAAAGCAGTTCAGATCAGAGCGGTTCCCCCGGGACTCTTACGATCAACGAATTACTGATTGAGAGCCGCAGCGGGCTCGAGCGTGTTCACGCGTCGGATCTTGAGCGGGAGATGGCAGCGGGCGCCCTTGTCGTAGACACACGGCCGGTCGATCAGCGAGACCGCGACGGTGATCTTCCGGGAGCGGTCGTCATTGACCGAAACGTTCTCGAGTGGCGGCTCGGCCCTTCCAGCCCCCACCGGCTCGCGATCGCCGACGACCCCGCCCGGCGGATCGTGGTCGTTTGCAATGAGGGCTACAGCTCCAGCCTCGCTGCACACACCCTGCAACGGCTAGGGCTGATCCATGCGACCGACCTTGTCGGCGGTTTCCAAGCCTGGGCAGCACTGCGCAAAAAGTCCGATTGAATGACTTGTCTGCGTTGGAGTTATCGACGATGCGAAATCCTAGACCCTGGTTCCCTCGCGACTGGAGCTTCACAGCTTCTTCTCTACGCGCTGTGACGCCGATAACTGATCGTATGTAAAGCAAAACAGCGATGCTTCAACTGGCCCTCCCTCGCCATAGTGCGAGTTCATAACAGCTAGAGCAACACGCAGGTCTTCCGCTACTAACTCAGTGAATTTCGGGTCGTCGCTCTATTCCAGCGCTCGTCTAAACGCACTAGTAGATGCCGAATATTGTTCATCCTGCAGTCGGATCTTTCCAATGGCGTGCGCTGCCCTTGATGCAATGGCGGGGACTCCGGAATCAAGTAGGGGGAAAATCTTCTCTTCTGCTTCTTGTACTGCACCTCGGGATGCCAAGTCGAGAGCACATGAAAACAGCTCGTCATTTTCGTCTCTAGGTGGGTCGCTAGAATCGGGAGCGTTCAAAACCGGGACTTCACCCAGTTCCACTGGTACCAAGGCTGGCTGACCGTGAAAGGTGACGAAGAAATATGTCCAAGCTCCGGTTGCCCGGAACGCCAATCTCATAGAAGTTCGTCAGGGCCAAGGGAGGAGAGATGAATCTGACGTCCTCTCCGCTCACAACGACGGGGATGAACTTGACCTTTTCCGTCTGACTGAAATAAAGATCGCTCGTGATGATTGACTAGGGCCACTACTCCGCTATGCGAGACTCCAACTCCGTGCAAGCCCGTCAGGAGGCCGGCGCCAGTATCCGGAGCCAGTACTTTCCGGGGCCCCACTTACGCGGGTGGTTATCTTCCGTGTCAGTCGGGATCCTGGCGGACTTTCATTGCTGAGCAGAAGCCGCCCGCCGCTGTGCGCCCTGGCCTGGCTGCTGTTCGTCTACGCCTCTGTCGTCGTGTTGGCGGCCCTTGGTCTGTGGCTGCAATCGACCTGGCTCGCCACCTGTCCTGCTGTCGGAGGCGTCCGTCAGGACGCTGGAAAGGTAGGCGCCGCGCCAAATAGCGTTCCGGTCCGGGTCGTCAGCCGCCGCTGATTTCACCAGGCGCCTCCCCTCCCCCCGGTTCTCGGCAGGCCCCTGTCCCGTTTTGGGCACCCGTGCCTGAGCTGACGGGAGCTCCGGCACCGGGGTGCTGAACCGCCAGGGGCAGTCGTGATCTTGTTATCGGCGGGCGCCCTTGCGGCCGGAGATCCCTTCCGCGACGCCAATCAGAAGAACGGCGGCGATGACGGCAACGATGAATCCAAGGACGTTCAGTTCGAAGATGTCCCCGGTGCCCAGCAGGCTAGCGATAACCCCTCCTACGACAGAACCGGCCAGCCCAAGCAGCAGCGTGGCGACCAAGCTCAGATTCTGCCTGCCTGGCTTAATGAACCGCGCCAGTACCCCGATCACGAGACCCGCAACGATGAAACCGATCATGATTTTCCTTCCCCTAACACTCCCAAAAACAATAAGAGTACTTAGTAACTTAACGCAATCGTCAATACCGGAAGACTGTGAGGCGGATCGTCAGCATGCTAAAACCGTTCCTTCTGGGGGTAGTCGTATCCCATTAGGCCGATCATCGGGGAATCAGCGCAGGAACCTGCCGCTGTGAGCGCGGCTTCCGATCAGGGGAAACGGCGGCATTCGTCACGCCCATCCCCTCATTGGCGGGGCGAGCGGCGGACTGGTTGAGGAGCGAGGACCCCGGGTGGGTTAGTGGACCGCCGCCGCCCCCAGTAGTTTCAGCATTCATTCTTGGAATGACCGTGGAGTTTCTTGGGATACCGGGCTCACTGACGACGCTTTCGAAGAGGAGCCCAGCCCTCGAGGCCGGTACCCTTGATGCACCGCCGCCAGCCTGCAACCAGGGCCGCCATCTTCCGGGGTCGGCGCGCCCGGCTCCTAGCGACTTTTGCGAAGCTCCACGCTGACTTCCTCAAAGGCCGGAACCCGTCGCGCTTCCCCGGCGCGAACTTCAGGGTCTTTGCCTCTGACCACCGTGAAGGGGAGCGATGTATATGAGCCCCAGCCCCGCCCCGCCGGCGACTCGTCCTCCCGGAGCTACTCAACGAGGCTGTTCACGGCGGTGACGTGGGGCAGGTACACGTCCTCGAACTGCTTCCCCCTGAACGCCGCGAACCTCATCCGTTTGGGCACGCCTGCATACTAGCTGCTGGCACTACTCGCGGCCGGGCAGTGACTGCCCGGCAGGTGTACAAGCAGTTCCTTCTTCTCCGGCGGCACCACCAGGGCCATCATTGAAATGCCAGGACGGCTGACTACGCGGATCGGAGAAGGTCATGTTGAAGGCCCTGATGTGCAAGCTGAACATTCGGCACGAGTGGCACGTCGAACACACCGAAGACGGCAGCCTTTATAAGCGCTGCCTGCGCTGCGGCAAAGATGACGATAGCGGCGGCGGAGGAAAGGGCGACTTCAGCGCCTGGGTAGGACCAACAGGAGGGTGAGGTCACTGCCCCACTGAGGCCGCCGAGGGACTTCGTCCCCGGCGCGGCTGCCGTCCGGACAGGGCGACAGGCAGGGCCGGAGAGCCTTCGGGGTAGAAAGCAGACTTATTGACATGACCTACGTCAGGAGACTTAAAGTGACGGAGTCGAGCAGTAGGCGTCAATCCCAGTAGCGGGAAGGGCCGCCATGGCTTCCTCATCAGTAAGTTCCCTTCGTTTCCATACGGCTGATCCCGGCATGACCTGTGGACCCCTCTCCATCGGCCCTACAGCAAATGGCAGCGCCACGGTCGTGCTGAAGGAGTATGGGTGGTGATATCCCTGCGCCGGGTCGTCCGGAGCCAGTACTTCCCGGCCGCGGCGGCACTCGCGTTAGTGGTTCTCTTCTGGTCGGTCGGGATGCTGGGCGGTCTTTCGTTGCTGAGCCGAAGCCGCCCTCCGCTGGGCACCCTGGCCTGGCTGCTGTTCGTCTACGGCTCTGTCGTCCTGTCGGTGGCCGTCGGTCTGTGGGCCGCCATCGACCTGGCCCGTCGCCTGTCCCGGCGCCGAAGGCGTCCGCCGGGACGTTGGAAAGGCAGGCGCCGTGCCAATTAGCCTGCCGGTCCCGGTCGTCAGCCGCTGCTGAAATCACCAAGGCAAGTCCCCTGCCCCGGATATCAGTAGGACCAGCCCTTCCGGTTTCCGGCGCCGGCGCCTTAGCCCGCTGGCGGGAGCCCCGGAGACGGGGTGGTGGTCGATGTAGGCGCCGGTGTCCCGGATATCGTCGGTGCCGGCGGCACCGTGGGTGCGGGAACGGCCGGGACAGGGCTGGCGGGCGTGGTGTCCCCCGGCGCGGGAGGGGCGGGCGGTTCCCCGCCGTCCGGGGTCTGCGAAGGGGTGGTTGGTGACGTCGGTTGGGTGCCTGTTGTGTCAGGGGTCCGTGTTCCGGTGCTGGGGTCTGTGCGGATGATCTCGGTGATCTGTTCCTTGTAGGCAGACAGCCGGGCTTGGATGTCGGTGAGCGGGACGTTGCGGAGGTTGCGTCCGAACTCGGCGATCTCTTCCCAGAGTGCCTGCAGCCTGGCTGCACCCTCGGCGCTGAGCGGCCCGTCAAGGGTCAGCACCAGTTGGCTGGCAAGGGCATAGGTGAGGCAGGATACGCAGTTGTAGTTCGCGGCCGCGGACAGGTTCTCGGGAACAACCACGTTCGCCTGCCCCACTACCAGCACGACCTGGAATCCCACCGCAACGGCTGCGCAGCCGGTGCAGTTGGCGAAGGCGTAGGCCTCGTTGCGTGTGTCGACGGGCGTGCCGTCGTCCGCCCAGACCAGGGCGAAGGCGATGTCATAGACGACGGACCCGTCCGTGGTGTTGACCGCCAGCGCCTGGTTGCCGTCCCCGTAGGGCGCTTGGGGTTTGTCGAAGGGAAACACCCATGACGGCGCCACCTGGTTCCCGTCTTCGACGGTTGTTCGGGACGCCTCGTCCGGCGGCGTTCCGGCGTCCGGGCGGGGCACCAGCACCAGGGCCAGCTGCGGTTTTTCCCGGGTCGGCAGTTCCGCCCCGTCCGGCCACAGGGCCACGGTCCCGCCTTGGCGGCCTTCCACCAGTCCCGCCGAACCGGGCCCCGACAGGGCGGTGGGGACGGCGTCCAGCAGGGTCCCGCGGTCGTATGGCTGAACCGGGCGGTAGGTTTCCGGCCGAGGCCACCAGGCCCAGGCGAGCCCGGCAAGAATTGCCGCGATAGTCACCAGGGCCGTTCCGCGCCGGAGGGTGTTGCCTTTGGTCCGTTTCAGGATGGCCTGCAGCAGTTGGCGGGCCAGCCGCAGCAGCATGTACAGGATTGCCAGGACCGGCAGGGCGATAGCCACCATCGCCAGCATGTTCGCCGCACCTCCGGTGAAGTCACCGGCTGCCAGGCTGCCGGTAGCCTGCGCGTAGCGTGCGGCCCCGGCGGCCCCCGCGGTGGCGAGCAGCCGCGGCAACGCAAGCACGATCAGGACCAGGCTCAGCAACAGGAGTGGGACGGTCACCAGCACCCACACCGTGATCAGGGCACGGGCCCACGGCTTCAGCGCCCGGGTTTCCGGGGTGTTCCGGCGCCAGGGCAGGAGCGCCAGGAGGGTGGGTTTGATGTGCTGGAACAGGTCGGGCACGCCGGTGGCGTCGGTAAGGATGTGGTAGCCGTCGAACCTCAGCAGCGGCAGGAGCTGCCGCACCATCTGCAGCACTTGCGTGGCGATCACCAGCAGCCACGCGTCGTCGTTGGTCAGCCACCAGATGCCCATGATGATGACGGCCACGATCGCGTTGAAGTAGAGGCCGCCAAGATCTGTGCGGAGCCGTCCGCCACGGCCCAGCCGGTAGGAATCGGTGACGTCCGTGAAGAACGCAGGCCACACCAGATACAGGCCCGCGCCCATCCTTCCCGGTGTGGCACCGCCCCTCATCGCGGCGGCGGCGTGCCCGAACTCGTGGAACCCCGCCGACAGGACGGTCACGAGGAAGACGAGCAGGAGCAACCCGGGGTTGGCAAAGGCGTTATGCGTTGCCGAGGCAAGTCCCTTACTGAGCAGCAGCCACCCGCATGCAGCCAGGAATGCAGCGACCACCGGAACGGCGATGAGCGGGTGGAACAGGACAGCGAAGGGCCTGGTAATCCTGGCCGTCCGCGTCGTATCGGTGACGGTGTAGCGCAGGCGCATTCCCAGCAGGGGATCGGCGCGTTTCACTTCCGGCTCGGATCCGTCAGCGAGCCGCAGCAGGCCAAGGGGGAGCAGCTGCGTCCGGATCAGAGCGCGCACGTTCTCGGCACTGACCAGCCGGCCAAAGGCCGGCGTCACGTCGCCGGCGATGTCCTCGATGCTGCGGGTCCCGTCCGCTGCCTCCATCACCAGGTACAGCAAGCGGGTCAGGTGCAGGGCCTGACCGTCGGCCCTGCGGACCAGGGAGGGCGGTTCCAGGTAGCCGGAGTCCTTCGCCTCACCCAGCAGCTGCACGCCCTCGGCCCGTACGGGATATTCCGGAACGCCTCCGGGTCGGGCGGCAGGACCCTGAGGCGTGGCAGGAGACGGCGGGCCGCTCTGGGTGAACGGTCCGCCGTGCGCGGTAGCCATCCTGGTTTACTGCTGCAGGTCGGACTGCTGGTCGGCGGTCGCCGTGGCTGCGCCCTCGATCCCTTGGTTGATGATGGCGTCCTGCTGGGAGACAGCGGTGGCGCTGCTGTCGATCGAGCCGATGTTCGCGGCCACGGCTGCGTCGATCGGTGCAGCAACGTTTGCGTTCGCCGCCACCGCACCGTTGATCGGCGCGGCGATGTCGGCATCTGCGGCAAGATCCACATTGACGTTCAACAGATCGCCGTCCAAGGCAGCAGCCGGATCGGTAGGCGGCGCACCCAGGTCCGTTGTTCCGCTGCCGGGAAGCAGCCCGTCAGCGGCCGGTTCCTCCGTGGCGGTTCCGTCATCGACAGTGTCATTGCCCTGGTCGATTGTGCTGTCCTGTGCCGATTCCGCGGTAGCGTCCGCGGTGATGCCCTGATTAATGATGACCCCCTGGTCGGAGAGCGCCTGCGCCTCCGAGCCGAACGAGAGAATATTGGCCGCGGCCGCGGCATCAATCGGGGCTGCGACATTGGCGTTGGCTGCCACGGCAAGGTCAATTGGTGCTGCCGCGTCAATGCCAAGGTCGAGGTCCGCATTCAGGTCCAGCACGGAGGCGACTTCCTTGTCAGGCAGGGCGGTGCCTTTCTGCGCCAGCAGTTCTTCATCGGTCAGCGGGGTCAGATCCTGTTCGTTGCTCACGTTCAAGCTCCATTCCGGCGCCGGTCAGCCGTCCCCAGCGGATGGCTCCCATACCGATGCGCCTCATGCGTTTCAATAGTAAGCATGATGATCATCTGGCAAAAGTTGATCACCGGCCCGGCACCGACCTGCCGCCACGGCCCGGCGCCGGCGTTATCGCATCCGCCCCAGGAATTCTGCGACGGCGGTCCGCATGGATGCGGGGTGACCTGTTCCTGTCCGGGTCCCAAGGCTCGCCGACAGTCGGAGATGCTACTTGGTGGATCAGGCCTGGCCGCACGGTGCGGGCAAAGCGGCGCCCCGCCTCCGGTCGGAAGCAGGGCACCGGCATGCCTGACTTTTTGATATCAAACTTTGGCGGCTGTCACATCTGGTGTCACCAATGGTGGGCGACGTCGATTACGAGCTTGGTTCCGTTGCCGGGGCCGGGCAGGGCGTGGACCTTGAAGGGCAGCCGGGCGCGGACGCCGAGGCCCAGGGTGGTGTAGCCTTCGTAGCTGCCTGCCCAGGCAACCTGCCGGAATGTCTGGTACTTCGAAACGTTGGTGACCTCGGAACGATTGGCCGGCGTGAAGGTGGCCCTGCCAGTTGCGTTGTCGTAGCTGGGTGAGTTGGCGGTAACCTGCAGGAGGGCGCCGCCCCTCAATTTGATTGGATGTCCGGATCCTTCCTGCACGACCTTTGAGACGTAGCGGACGTTGTAGCCGGCTACTTTTCCCTTGATGTCGATGACCAGCCGGTCGAAGCAGGGGTGCTGTCCCGAGCGTATGTTGGTTACCGATGCGCCGCTCATGGCCTGGTTGGATTTGGCGAGAGAGCTCCATACCAGTCCGCAGTAGGAAGGGGTTGCGGAGGCGGGCCCTGGGACCAGCAGGCCCAGTCCGAGAGCCACAATGGTGGCTGTCAGCCAGGCACTTAGTTTTTTCATATGGGGTACACCTTTCGGGTGTGAGTGATGGGGTGACTCCAGCGTAGGAGCGCCACAGGCCTGAAACGAGGGATGTTTCCGGTTCTTCGTGCAACCGTTAATCGGCAAGGAATCCGGTCACGGGAGCGTGATTCCGGAGCGCGTTTCGGGGGCAGTCGAAAGGCGTTCGTGGCCCTTTCTCCACACCGCCGTTACCGCTGGTAACGGCCATAAGGAGGTGGGCAATGGGACGTCAGGTCCAGGTCCGTTATCGGCAAGCCTGCGCCGTCCACCACCCAGGAAACGAGAGGCGCCCGGACAGCCGTCCCGGACCGCGGAAGGTGCACGTTGTGTGATTCGGGAGTCGGGAACCTATAGCTCAGGTCTACCTCAAGGCTAAGCCGTGTTCCTTCAGTGCCGTCTCGATGATCTGGAGCGCTTTGGGTCCGACTCCATGGAGTTTTGCCAGGTCCGCCCGGGACGCCCCGGCAAGTCCCCTGAGAGTGATGTAACCGGCAGCATGCAAGGCGCGAGTGGCGGGAGTTCCAATCCTCGGGAGAGCGTCAAGTGATGATGTGGCCATGCGACCACGGTAAAGCCTCCAAGTGCCTTCCAGGCCATCTACAAGGCTGTGCACATCACCGTGCCGGTAATGGCGGGTTAGGATGCGGCGAAGTCTTCGGCCAGCGGCCGGGTCCCGTTTCGGAAGACCACACCGGAGGGCAGCCCGTCCACGCCGTTCACCCGGGTTCCGGTCACGTCGATGGTGACCCGTCCGCCCTTTAGTGGCAGGTTCTCGCTGTGAAGGGTGCCCCAGGATAGTGGCAATGCCGGCTGCATCCAGAACAGCCCGTCTGGTATGTGCGGGGCGTAGCGCAAGAGGGTGCGTACGAGCATCACTGGTGTCGCTGATGCCCAGGCCTGGGGAGCGCAGGCGGTGGGGTACGGGACCGGTACGGGGCAATCGGACCGGCTGAATCCGCAGAACAGTTCCGGCAGGCGGTTGTTGGTGTGTTCGGCGGCGTCCATCAGCGCTGTCGCGATCAATTGGGCTTCCTTCACGAAGCCGTACCTCATCAGTCCTGCCGCGATGAGCGCGTTGTCGTGCGGCCAGACCGAGCCGTTGTGGTAGCTGACGGGGTTGTAGGCGCCCATGTCCGTGGCGAGGGTGCGAACCCCCCAGCCGCTGAACATCTCCGCTGAAAGGAGCCGGTGCGCAACGTAAGCGGCCTTGTCGGTGTCGGCGATGCCTGACCACAAACAGTGGCCCATGTTTGAGGCGCAGGCATCCACCGGTCTCTTCTCGCCGTCCAGGGCGACCGCGTAATAGCCCCGGTCTGGTAACCAGAACTGTTCGTTGAACTGTTTTTTGAGCCGCCCGGCGCGGTGCCGGAGATCGAGGGCGAGGGCCTTGTCGCCGTCGTCGTACGCTATCCGGGCCCGTGCCATGAGGGCGCTGTAGACGTAGCCCTGCACCTCGCACAGTGCGATTGGGGGCTCAGCGAGCCGGCCGTCGGCAAAATTGATGCCGTCCCAGGAGTCTTTCCAGCCCTGGTTGATGAGCCCCTGGTCATTGAGGCGTTCGTACTCGACAAACCCGTCGCCGTCCCGGTCGCCGTAGTTTTGGATCCAGTCCAGGGCGCGGTCGGCGTGGGGCACGAGTGCGGCTATGTCGTCGGCCGGGAGTCCCCAGAGCCGGGCTTCGCCCAGCAGCGTGACGAACAGCGGGGTGGCGTCCACGGTTCCGTAGTAGGCTGACCGGCCTCCCAGGGCCAGGCCGGTGCCGACATCGAGCCGGACCTCATGCAGGATCCGGCCCGGTTGCTCTTCGGTCAGCGGGTCCATTTTCTGTCCTTGCCGGTCGGCCAGTGTTTGCAGGGCGCCCAAGGCCAACGTCGGGTCGACAGGAAGGTACATGAAGGAGGTCAGGAGTGAGTCGCGGCCAAAAAGCGCCATGAACCAGGGCGCTCCGGCGGCGATGACCATCCGGTCAGGGTGGTCGGGGTCAACCAGGCGCAGCGCTCCGATGTCGTCATGGCTGCGTGCGAGGCTTCGTTCGACGGTCGGATTCCCGACACTGGTCATTGGGACGTGTGCATCCCATGCCCGTTGCCGTCCCTGCTGTGCTGCGATGATCTCGGCGGAGAGGACGAGCGTGGGCAGTTCTGTATCAACTTCGGTTTCCGCTGTCAGCGGCAGGACGGTGGCCCGGACACTGCAGTGGCCCCGCGCGGGGACATCCATTCGCAGGAGGAGACCGTCGGAGGTGGCTTCGGCGTCGCGCATCCGCACCACGATCTCTTTCCTGGTTTCCTGCCACGCCGCTTCGATCCTCAGCAACCCGGCCCTGGCAGTCCTTGTCCGTTCCCACTGCCGTTGCGGCCGGCCGTCCTTGACTTCGAAAAGGTCCGCGAAGTCAGCATCCACGGCAAGTGCCAGTTCACAGGAGGCCGGGCGGACCGAATAGTTGTGAATCGTGATGTCCTCGACGATGCCGGACCCCAGTTCGCGTTTGCGCTCCACGGTCAGTGGAGTGTCCGCGCGGCCATCGGCCCGCGCTGCCCTGCCCATGTAGGTGCCCTGGTAGGGCGAAGGGTTCCAGGCTCCCAACGGTTCCACTGGCTGCCCGTTAATAGCGATGGACCAACGTGACAGGATCCGGGTGTCCCGGTGAAACACCCCGTGGGGGTGGCTCGGAACGATGTCCCCGTTCGGCAAGGAGATACAAAAGGACGAGCCCGCGACGAGGGTTATGGCCCCCTCGCCCATGGATCCAGCCGCATTGTCTGCATTCCACCCAGCCAACTCTGGCTCCTCATAAAACACGAACCAAACTGCAACCTGGCTACTAAATCTACGCCTGTGGGTTGGCAACGGCGAGGGCGTCCCCGGCCTTCGCCTGATCGGTCCGGCCTCGGCAAGTCTCAGGACGGCCACCGCTGTCCGCCGACTATCCCGATGCCATGGACCCCCGGACGGCATGTCTTGAGTGGTTGGCTTGCAGCATCTTGACCTCATCCTGCGCGTTCGCTGCGGCATCCTTGATGCCAGCCCTGCACTCTGGCTATGACCTGCAAAAGCAGGACAGAGGCTGACGGCAACAGAAATCACTCGACTTCTGGCATCTGGGGCCGTGATCCACACCCGACGTGGGCGGGAAACGAGTTGTACATTGCGCAGGGGGACACATATGGACAACAGGGCCAGACCGACGCTGGACATTCAGCACCTCCAAATACTTGCGGGACAGGCGTCCCTGGAGGCGGCAGAGTCATCTACCGCTGACTATAGGTCTTTGCTCCCCCCGGTACGTTGAGCAAATCAGGTCCGCCGGCGGCACCCGCAACAGGGATCTGGCGTTGGATGCCTCACTGCGATTGAAGACGAAATCCTGGTTGGTCGGAGCTCTGCACATGAACCAGCTGTGCGGTGGACTTGAGCTGGCCCTGGCGCTGGATAACTGGACCACCGCCACTGCCGTCGCAAGGGACATCGAACTCCACCTTCCGCGCCTGCAGAAAGCGCTCCAGGGCGGTCCCCATCCCGGGCTCCACACGCGGCTGATGAGGGCAACCCGAACTGCCATGGCGTCCTGATCCGCTGGTCGCCGGATCCCTTATCACCGGTTGACGAAACCCATTATGGGCGAACGAATATGGCGGGGAACTTACTGCATGGGGCGCAGTTAGCGGGTCTGTCAGTATTCAGGTTGGTGCCGAACACCGGGGCCCAGCAGTTACGCCACGAAAGGGCTGGTTCGGGGTTCTTCCACTGAGAGGCGGCGGACGAGCAGGGATTCGAAATCAACGAGCTTGCGGGTGCCGCTGCCGGTATCCAGAATCCAGAACATCCCCATGGACGGCATTGTCTGCAGCACCTTTCCACGGTTGTAACGCCGTCCTTCGTGCCAGGCTTCAATCATGTCACCGACGGCGAGGTCGGTTAGGTCCTGTACGGTGCCGGTTGCTTGTTCTTCCGTCACGTCCCCTCCTCCGTTCATGCCGACGGGTTGACCCCGGTAATTCAGAGTAGGGGCTGAAGTTTGCGCCCGCGTTTCCGACGAATGACTTCCTCGATACGAAATTGGTTCATGAACTGGTTTCCGAAACGGCTGATCTCATCAGGAAGCCAGTCGTCCGGCTGGACGCGGCGTAAACCGCTGAAATTTTGCCCGATAACGACATCCCCCGCCTGCGGGAACTCGAGCATGAACGACAGAACACGCCCGACTGCTCGAGTTCTCCACATAGGCTTGGAGGGGCGCGCCTTGGTGGATGGCTACCGAAGCCCTTCGTTACCCATAGGATGAGCCTCATGACAGCTGGTGATGAGAAGGATCCTCCTGTACCCGCCGACTTGGTGGGCGCCCCGCAGCGTGTCCACCGCGACCAGGTTGCAGAAGACGAAGACCAGCCCGACCGCAACGCCCCTACGGACGAGTCGAACGACTGAGAAGCGGGTTGCTTCTTTGCGATCAGGCATCTGTGAATAAGAATTTCCCTGGGCCTGTCGGTCCGGTGCTTGCCCATTCGACGCAACAGTAGAAGGACGCATCAGGCGTTCTCGGTACAAAGGAGTAGAACAGTGAAGTTCATGCTGATCATGCGCGCCACGGACGAGGCTAAAAAGGGTTACGAAACGGCCGACATCGAACAGATCATCAATGCAATGGGCGCCTACAACGAATCGCTCATGAACGCCGGGGTGCTGCTCGCCGGTGAAGGACTCGCCGATGACATGAGCGAAGCTTTTGTTGTCGATTTTTCGGGCGACAACCCCGTTGTTACTGACGGCCCGTACGGGGAAACCCATGAACTGTTCAACGGATTCTGGATCATCCAAACCGCCAGCAAGGAAGAAGCTGTCCACTGGGCCAGCCGCTGCCCCCTGGGCCCGGGCAACAAGCTCGAAGTCCGGCGTGTGACCGATATGAGCGACTTTGAAGACTTCTCCGACAACGAGTTCCTCCAAAAGGAAGCCGGCTGGCGCGAGGAACTCAACCAGCCGTAACAGCACAGCGACAAACACATAAGCGACCCGGCCCCGGCGCCCCAGCGAGCCAGTGCACTCTGGACGCCGTGCGCGGGGACGCGGGGATCGAAGGTGCACACCGACATGGCGACAGGGCTGCGGACCATCGTCCGCCAGCACCCGGCGATCGAGATGTTCCTGGAACAGACGGACCCCTAAACGGGCTGGAAGGCTATCGGCGTGGCGATTGACGACTACATACCGAAGCCCATGGCCCTCGGGGACAGCTTCCCTATTGATCCAGACTACGTTGGCGAACGCCCCTTCGTCCGAACCAGAACGGCGTCACGGACACCGCGCACCCGAGGCCGGCCATATCGGACGGCACGCTGCCAGCTATTGCCGGCAGGGTCCCTTCAGCTGGAAATCACCTCAGCATGATGTCCCTGTCCAGCGACCAATACAACTCGATGACCAGCATGTTGCCAGTCCTCTGGGCTTGGATCCTGGCACCAGAGATCCGGGCCTTCAGCTCCTCCAGCAGGTCCGCGTCGTCCGCTGGCAGATCGATTTCTCAGGACACCATGCCTCACCCCTACCGACCGGCATATGTGCCACAGGCTGTGGCACATATGCGATGGGCTACCGCTCGTGTCCGGCAGGTTGACGGAACCGCCATTACCGGCGTTCCGAAAGCAGCGAGAAGTAGCGGCTTCCGGCTTCAGTACCGCTGGCCCTACTGGTGGGGTTCGTTGGCCCGGGGAAACTGGTCGCGTTGGAAGATGGCGTAGAGCCACCAAAGTGATGGAAGCACCAGAATTCCGGCGAGCAGCACTGCAATTGTGTTGGCAGCAAGGACATTTTCGGTGGCTGCGGCCTCGGCCAGCGTGAGGCCCGGAAGTACGAAGGGATATTGTCCAATTCCCCAGCTCCATAGCAAGGCGGTGACGGCGAGGGCAGCTGAGACGCGCACGGTCAGGAACCTGCGACGCCACATCAACACTAGTGAAGCGAACCCGGCGGCTACTGACAGGGTTGCAAAGGGCAGTGCGGGCAGCGTCAGCAGCTGCCGGAACAGCCCGGGTGCATCCGCTGCGAGTACTACAAGCTCCACCACCGCCAGGGCGCCTGTGACGACGCCTGCGGTCAGGGCTTTCCGCCGGAAGGCCTCGGTTAGCTCCGGGTTCCCTTCCCTTCTAGCATCATGGGTCAGGTACACGGCAGCCAGGTAGGCGGTGGTGGCCACAGCCAGGAAGCCGCTGGTGATCGAGGTCGGGTTTATCCAGCTTGTCACGGGGTCACCGGCCGCTATGCCCGGCGGCACGCGCTCAGCGGCGAGGGCGCCGCCCACCGTTCCAAGGAAGAAGGGTGTCAGCACCGACGACAATGCAAAGGCTCCGCCGAACAGGCGCTGCTGCCACAGCTCCTGGCTCACTTTGCGGAAGGCAAAGGCGGCTCCGCGGCTGATGATGCCCAGCGCGACGAGGGTGAGGGGAATGTAGAGGGTGGAGGAGACGGCAGCGAACACTGACGGTACAACGGTCCAGGTTAGGATGATCACAAAAATCAGCCAGACATGGTTGGCCTCCCAGATCGGCCCGATCGAGTGCTCGATCAGGTTTCGCTGCGGACGCCCCTTCTCCGCCCGGCCTGCGACCAGGTCCCAGAAGCCACCGCCGAAGTCCGCCCCTCCAAACAGGGCATACGCTGTCAAACAGATCCACATCGCTGCCATCAGCAGTTCAGCAAGCGGCACGGCAGGCCTCCTAGATGATCTTGTAGCCGGTCACGTCTGACTCCTGTGGCGCCAGGGGGACCGGCTTGTCCTTGGCGAGCCGCCGCAGCACATAGACCGTGGCGATCGTGAGGAAGAGATACACCACAGAGACCAGAATGAAACCGTAGAACAGTCCCGGCGCCGGGTTGACCGCCTCGGAGGTGCGTAAAACTCCAAAGACGATCCAGGGCTGCCGGCCGACTTCGGTGACTACCCAGCCGGCCTCCAGGCAGACGACGGCGATCAATCCGGAGACCGACGCTGCCCGCAGGAACCACTTGGACCGGGGGAGGTCCTTCCGGCGTTTCCAGGCGACCGCCATCCAAACGGACAGTGCCAACAGGGCAAATCCGCCGCCCACCATGGCCTGGAAAGCGAGGTGGACAACGTTCACCGGCGGCCTGGCGTCTTCGGGTACCTCGTTCAGGCCCATTACCTCGGCATTCGGATCAAAGTGCGCCAAAAGCGACAGGCCGCTGGGGATCTCAATGGCGTACTGCATCTCGCCGTCGATGACGACCCCGCCGATGTGGAGCGGGGCGTTGCGCTGGGTCTCGAAAATGCCCTCCATGGCGGCGAGCTTGACTGGCTGGTAGCTTGCCACGAAGTGGGCGGCCCAGTCCCCAACACCGATCTGGACAGGAGTGATGGCCGCAGCCACAGCAAAGGGCACCGCAAAACCCAGCCGGTGGTACCTGTCCCGCCGACCGCGCAGCATGGCAACGGCATAGACCGAAGCCATTCCGAACCCGGCAACCATGAAGGCAGCCAGGATCATGTGGACGGTCTGCGGCGGAGTGGCCGGGCTGAACATGGCCGCCACCGGGTCCACCGCGATGATCCGCCCGTTTTCCTCATCAAAGCCGGTGGGTTGCTGCATCCACGCATTCGCTGTGACCACAAAGAAAGCACTGGCCACCCCTGCCACGATCACCGGGATACCGGTAAGCATATGGACACGCGGCGGGAGGCGGTCCCACGCATAGAGGTAAATGCCGAGAAAAATAGCCTCAATGAAGAACGCTATGCCCTCAAGCGTGAACGGCAGACCAATGACCTCACCGTAAACGCCCATCAGCCCCGGCCAGAGCAGGCCCATCTCAAACGAAAGAATCGTTCCCGATACGGCTCCTACCGCGAAGAGGACACCCATCACCCTGGCCCAGCGCCTTGCCAGCAGCCGGTAGTTCAGGTCGCCGGTCTTGTAACCACGCCACTCGGCCGACAACGTGATTGCCGGCATTCCGACTCCGAAGCAAGCGACGATGATGTGCCATCCCAGCGACAGCGCCATCTGAAGGCGCGCCGCCAGAAGATCAACAGGTTGCACTTGGAAATACACGTCGGTGAGCACGCGTCACTCCTACCGCCGGACCAGAGGAACACAAATACACGTTGCTGCAGCAAACGTACCCATGGGCCAGGAGTTCATGCATTACTAGGAGAAGAGAAAGCTCTCATCAAATGGAGTAAGCGTTTTCCCGCCGCAGCCTGGAGCCAGAGGACGACGGCAGGGTCCCCGCGCAGCTTAGGTAGCTCATCGCACGCTCAACAGTTTCTGACGTCTTCATTATTGCTTGCTGCAGCTCCGGCTCCCGACGCCCCTGGGCGTGACTCCACGCCCCCGGGGGCCAGCTCGTGCCGCGCCCTGTGAGGTCTGCCGGCAGGGAGAGGGGACCCTCAGGTTCGGCCTATCCCAGGCCGGCGGGTTCCTGGTGGCCGTCGCCGTCGACAATCCGGCCGCTCACGGGCTTGCGGGAGAGGCAGACTTCCCCGGCTTCTGGCCCGGTCGATGTGGCGGCGGCGATGGCGTCGTGGTCATCGGCTTTGGAGTAGGCGTGGCGGAGGTGGACCGGTTCGATCGGTTCGCCTGAAAGTTTTTCCTGGCGTCGTTTGTAGGTCAGGTTCAGGGCTTCGACGATGATGGCGAAGGCCATGGGGCCGTAGATCAGGGCTTTGTCGATCTTGACCTCGAAGCCGTCGG
Organism: Arthrobacter sp. NPDC057009; assembly: GCF_042673905.1. Taxonomy (NCBI): domain Bacteria; kingdom Bacillati; phylum Actinomycetota; class Actinomycetes; order Micrococcales; family Micrococcaceae; genus Arthrobacter; species Arthrobacter sp. NPDC057009. The sequence goes on along the minus strand of NZ_JBHUSB010000003.1, from coordinate 58,477 downwards.
CGATGAGGAAGGTTCCGATCAGCACCAGGAAGGCCAGGGCCAGCATCTTTACGGTGGGGTGCCGGTTCACGAAGGAGAAGATGAACTTCGAGGAGAAGAGCATGATGGTGAACGAGAGCAGGACCGCGGTGACAATGACCAGGAGGTTATCGACCATGCCGACGGCGGTGATCACCGAGTCGAACGAAAACACCATGTCCAGCAGGATGATCTGGGTCAGCACCGCACCGAACGTCACGCTGGTGAGCCGGCCCGGGCCGTGGGACTCGCGTCCTTCGAGTTTTTCGTGGATCTCGGTGACTGCCTTGTAGACCAGGAACAGGCCGCCAAAAATCAGGATCAGGTCCCTGCCTGAAAAGCCCTTCCCGAACAGTTCGAACAGATCGTTCGTCAGGCTGATGATCCAGGATGCGGCGAACAGCAGCACGATCCGCATCAGCATCCCCAAGGTCAGACCGAGGTTGCGGGCTTTAGCCTGCTGCTCCAAGGGCAGCTTGCTGGCCAGGATCGAGATGAAAATGACGTTGTCCACGCCCAGAACTATTTCCAGCACGAAAAGCGTAACGAAAGCAACGGCAAGGTCCGGTGTCAGTTCAAATGCTAAGTCCACTTACGAAGTGTAACCGACGCCATTTCCTGGAACAGGAAAGGGCGAATTCCGATCCGAGATCAGCGGGGCTGATTCATGGCGTACGAAGCTCCGCGCATGTAATACTAAGCAGTCTTACTACCCGTCGCGTTCTACCGGGCGGGGTGTAAAGACCAGCGAATACTCCGCGACCTGACAGCAGGCCGGATACGACAAATGAGACGCATTGTGGGAGTTCGCATGACTGAGGGACAGCGGCCGGTCGTGACCGGGCAGCTTATGTGCCAGCGTTACCGTCTCCAGGAACTGGTCGGCCGTGGCGCCGCGGCAGCGGTGTACAGGGCGGTCGACGAAGCATTAGGCCGTGAAGTGGCCCTGAAGGTCTTTTCCAAGGAAGGCGGCGAGCCGGAGTTGCTGGCCCGTCAGGAGGCCGAAATTCGGATTCTCGCCTCCATGGTCCATCCGTCCCTGGTGACGTTGTTCGATGCCGGCACGGACCCCGCGATGGAACGCAGCTTCGTGGCCATGGAGTACGTGGCCGGCCCGGACCTCCGCCGCAACTTGCGGACCGACAGCCTGGCACCGGCCGACATCGCAGCTTTGGGAGCAGATCTGGCTTCCGCCTTGGACTATGTTCACAGCCGCGGCGTGATTCACCGAGACATCAAGCCCGGCAACGTGCTGCTCTACAACCCCCGCCCGGGTGAGCCGGGACAGCAGTGGCGCGCCAAACTCACGGATTTTGGCATCGCGCGGGTCATGGACGAAGAGCACCTGACCAGGACAGGCTGCACCGTCGGCACTGCCGCGTACCTCAGTCCGGAACAGGCCCTCGGTGAGCCATTGAACGGCGCCAGCGACATCTACTCCCTGGGTTTGGTACTGCTGGAGTGCTTCACCCGTACGGTCGAGTTTCCCGGAAGCCAGATCGAGTCCGGCGTGGCAAGAATCCACAGGAACCCCGTCGTACCGGACAGTGTCAGCCCGGAGTGGAAGACCCTGCTGACCGCGATGACCGCCAGATACCCGACCGACCGCCCCTCTGCGGCCGAGGCCGCGACTGCCCTGCAGCGACTGGCGCTGGCACCGGGCAGTAAGACTCCCGTCGCTCCTCAGACGTCCGTCAGCGTCACGCCCTTGCCGGAGGTCCGGAGCAGGCCATGTCCTCCCATTCCTTCACGTCCGCCAAATGTTGCTTCGCGGGCGGGCCGCAAACCTGGCAGGCATATGCGGACGGTGATCGTCGCATCCATTGCGGCCGTTATTCTGGCCGGAACCACGTCCGCCACCTTCGGGCCTGCTGGCCCGGATCGGTCCGCAGCGCCCACCCCACAGGCAGTGCCCGTGCAAAACAATCCTCTGGATTTCCATCTGGATCAGCTCCAGGCAGCCCTGGAGCCCTCAACCGCGCTCCGGTCCCTTCTTGACCAGGTGCGCCAAGCCATAAGCGACGGGGACCTGCAAAGCGCCCTTGCGCACTTGGACCGCCTCGAAAAAGACGCGACCGACGAAGCCGCACGTAACGGCTTGACGTTCGAACAATACCGGAACATCACCGCAGCCATCCGCCTGGTCCGCAACGACCTGCAGACACTCATCACAGCCTCCACAAAGTTACCCGTTGAAGCACTTCCCGCCGCTCCCCAGCCCGCGCCCACGCGGAACGGCATTCCTGCAGGAAACCTGGAACCTGCTCCGGTCGTCGTCGTAAACCCGCCGCCCGACACCCAGACCGGGACTGAGGATCCTGTCCAGCAGCAAGAGAACAAGGTCATGGCCGAAGGTCAGTCCAAGCGGCCCGTTCCGGGCCCCGGCGCTGTCGACAAGCCCAAACCCGACAAGGCCAACAACCAAAGCGGGACCAAGAGCAATAGGTAGGTCCGGGTGGCAGATTCCGGCGGAGGAAGTCCAAGACGGCGGTCCGGCCGGGTCGACAAGGGTGTCCGCCCACGGCCCAGCACGCGGACCTGCCGGGACGAACGAACGGTTCGTCCCGGCAGGAGGCGGGGTTCAATAGCGGTTACGAGGACAGTCAGAGGCTGGGTACTTTCTCCAGGTCTGCGGCGTCGTCGTCTGGTTTGCTGTTTGAAGGGATGGTGGTGGGCAGTTCCCTGTTGTTTCTGCGCCTCGTCTCGTGCTGGGAATACAGCCAGACTGGTATGTAGAGGGACAACACGATGAAGCCGAGCCAGGTTGAGGTCCAGCCGATCTCCAGGCTGTTCAGGTAGACGACGCCGACCAGGCACAGCGGCAGGTTGAACAGGCCGAAGAGCATGGCGACGTGTTTCCAGCCCCTGGGTGCCTTGAAGGGCCGTTCCAGTTGGGCGAGGGCCGGGTGCTTCCTGGCCCTGACGTAGGCGAACAGGCTGATGCCGTTGGCGCAGGTGTAGCCGATCGCGGCAGCTGCAAGGATGGCGGCGAGGGACCCCAGGGAAATCAGCACCATGTTGAATGCCGCGGTAACGAGCAGGGCAATGAACGGGGTTCCATGGCGATTTGTTTTGCCGAGATACCTGGGCAGGTTGCCTTCGGTCGACATCGAGTGCAGGGCACGGGAGGAACCGAGGTAGGCCGTTTGGATGATCAGGATCATGGCGGCTATCAGCATGATGATGGTGACGACGGAGCCGGCCTGGCCAAAGGTAGCCTGGGCGACCGGAATCAGCGGTGACACAGCTTCGGCCGCCACACCGTCAACACCCAGCACGCCGATCACTGCAGTTTGCACGAGTACATACGAGAAAAGGCAGATGATGCCGCACGCAAACAGTGCCTTGGGGACATCCTTGGCGGGGTTTTTGTATTCAGGGCCGTAGATTGCTGCCGTTTCCCAGCCGCAGGCACTCCACTGCGCGATTGCGAAGATGCCGAAGAGGATCAGGATGTGGTGCGCGTCCCAGGACCAGTCGGCCGGCAGCCAGTTGCCGGTGATATTGGCCAGCTCGACGTGTCCGGTGGCAAAAGGTGCCGCGGTCAGGACCACCAGCGGGATGAGGGAAAAAGCCGCCAGGACGTAGCCCAGGATGGCGCCTTCCTTGAGTCCGAACCAGTTGATTATGAAGAGTCCCGTGAAGATCACCAGGCCCGAGATGAGTGAAAGCTGGTACTCGCTGAAGGTCTGCCCGAGTGCCGGGAAGAGCCCGTGCAGGTAACCGCCGACCAGGATGGCGAAGATCGCAAGGACCGGGTTCCAGGCGAACCAGTAGCTCCAGGCGCTGAAGCCCCCGATCAGCTTGCCCTTGTCATACTTGCCCTTGTAGTTCTCGGTGCGGAATATTTGCTGCGCGAAACCCGGCAGACCGGAGGCCTTGGGAAAGGTGGTGGCCATTTCAGCGTACGCCGCGTTCTGAAAGAAGCCCTGAATGACGGACAGCCCCCAGATGAGGATGGCTGCGGCCGACAGATACATCGGCAGGTAGCCCAAAGAGGGCAGAATCAGCAAAGGCACACCCAGAGCGATGGCCAGGCCCTGCTTCCAGTCAATCGACCTTTCCAGGTAACCAACACCATCCGAAAGATTTTTACTCATAACAGTCTCCCTTAGACGACTGAAGCCGTCCGGTCTTTTAGTTGAGTGAAATTAATTCTTGAAAAGATAAAGTGGCAGCGAAAAGAGCCATAGCGCCTGCAGACAGGGGTAAGGCAGGATTGCAGCTGGCCCCGCAGAATCAATGGGGGTGGTTTTGATTCAAGAAGAATGGCAGTCGGCGGCAGCTATTGCTGGATGTAAAAGACGCAGAAAACCGCCTTGCACATTGCATCCCCAACTGCATGTGCAGGAGTGCCGAACTAGATTTCGAAGTACCGGAAGGAGTGCGACTCTGCACCTTCCGGGTTCGGGCCGTACGTGGTGACCATCCGGGCGTAGACGGGCGCCCAGTACCGCCCCAGTTGTCCTGAATTAACACGCGCCGCGTCGCCCGGCTTGAGGATGACCGTCTTGCCTTCACTCTGGATGTGGAGTTCGCCTTCCAGGACGAAGTTCGTCTCGGTGTGGGGATGAAAGTCCTCCCAGCCACACGCCTCCAGCTCCCACTCCGAGAGGATGAACTCGCTCCACCGGCCTACAGGATCAGCGTTGATGAACCTGCAGCGCAACCGCGGCCATTCGGCCCTCATGGGCGTCATGGACTTCGCCGGCCAGAAATCGATTGGGGCACCGGTCGTAAGTGTCGCGAGTTGAGGGGTTGTCGTCATTGTCTTTACCCGTTTTCTCGGAATGGGGATTTTTGCACGGGGCGGTGAATCGCACGAGAAGCACAGCTGTGATCTAGATCACTGCGCTGCGGAACACTCTGACACGGACGGCGGTCCTAGTCAACGGTTCCAGATAAGTGACATGGACTGCACATTGACTTCCCGGGAATCCCAAAAGAACTGAACTTGGACGGTTGACTAATACATTCGTTCATGTCAGAGTTTCTGCCACGAGCAAACGTGACTGGCATCACACCAGCCGGGGCCTGGTTGGCCCTGCAGAGCCGGAGAACTCCGGTCTGCAACTGACTCTCGCGGGAGCCCCGATCGGGTTCCCCGGCTGCCTTCGGTGCAGCCCCGCAGGTCCCGTCCGCTTCCAGTTCTGTCAAAGGCGCAGTTCTGGGCTGATCATGCACGCACTATCGATCCAGGAGAGATTATGGAAACCCTCGTAGGAACCCTGAGCAAGGCCGGATCCATCCACAAGGTCGTTGGCGGTTACACCGGTCTGCCGTCGATGAACGAACCCGGCACGGTCGCTGCGATTGGCGACTCGCTGCACAACCCGGAAGGCTCGGTCATGAGCGCCGGCTTCTTCGAGCTGAAGGCCTCCGAGCCCCTGGTGTACACGTACACCTACGACGAGATGAAGGTCGTCATCGCCGGCGAGTTCATCCTCACCGACGAAACCACCGGCGAGGTCACGCACGCCAGGGAGCGCGACGTGCTGTTCTTCCCGAAGGGCACGACCGTCAGGTTCGAGACCCCCGACTACGGCCTCGGCTTCTTCGCCGGCGACCGCACCTTCCCGGCCTGATCCCCCCGGGCATCCCCACCCCCGCTGCGTCGCGGATCCGTGACCGAAATTTTCATTGGAATTGGAGAGCAAGATGACACTACGAGTAGGAATCATTGGTGCCGGCCCCAGCGGCCTGGCCCAGCTGCGGGCCTTTGAATCAGCACGCCAGAAAGGCGCCGCCATCCCCGAGATCAAGTGCTTCGAAAAGCAGGACGACTGGGGCGGGCAGTGGAACAACAGCTGGCGGATCGGCCTGGACGGCCACGGCGAACCGGTCCACTCCAGCATGTACCGCCACCTGTGGTCCAACGGCCCCAAGGAATGCCTCGAATTCGCCGACTACTCCTTCGACGAACACTTCGGCCGGCCCATTTCCTCCTTCCCGCCGCGGGAGGTCCTCTTCGACTACATCAAGGGCCGGGTCGAAAAATCCGACGTCCGCCAGTACGTGCAGTTCAACACCGTCGCCCGCCACACCAGCTACAACGAAACCACCCGGGAATTCACCGTCACCGTCGAGGACCTCAAAACCGGGATCACCGAAACCCACATCTTCAACAAACTCGTCGTCGCCACCGGCCACTTCCACGTCCCCGCCGTCCCCGAATTCAAAGGCATCAAAACCTTCCCCGGCGAAGTCATGCACGCCCACGACTTCCGCGGCGCCGAACGCTTCTACGGCAAACGCCTCCTCATGATCGGCAGCAGCTACTCCGCCGAAGACATCGGCATGCAGGCCCACAAAATGGGCGCCGCCGCCATCACCATGAGCTACCGCAGCAACCCGATGGGCTACCACTGGCCCGACACCACCGTGGAGCGGCCGCTTGTCACCCACTTCCAGGGGAGCACCGCCTACTTCAGCGACGGCACCCACGACGACTTCGACGCCGTCGTGCTCTGCACCGGCTACCAGCACAAATACCCCTTCCTGCCCAGCGAACTCTCCCTGACATCCCCGAACGTGCTCTACCCGGGCAACCTCTACAAAGGCGTGGTCTGGCAGCAGAACACCAACCTGTTCTACCTCGGCGCGCAGGACCAGTACTACACCTTCAACATGTTCGACGCCCAGGCCTGGTTCGCCCGCGACGTCATGACCGGCGTCATCGACCTGCCCTCCCTCACCGAACGCGACACCGACATCCGGCACTGGCTCGACCGCCAGGCCGCCCTCCCCGACCACGACGCCGAAGCCGACTTCCAAACCGACTACCTGCGCGAACTCATCAACGCCACCGACTACCCGCCCTTCAACCTGGACGCCGTCTCCCAACTCTTCAAAGACTGGATGCGCCACAAACACGAGAACATCCTCGGCTACCGCGACATGACCCACCGCTCCGTCATCACCGGGACCATGGCCACCCCACACCACACCCGCTGGCTCAACGCCATGGACGACTCCCTCGAACGCTACCTCCACGGCACCAGCCAGGACATCAACACCGGCCAGGACATCAACACCGACACCCCCGAGGACCTCACCGACACCCTCGCCGCAACATAAACCACCACGCATGCCTCCGCCCCGCGGCCCACACCGGACCGCGGGGCTGTGGCGCGCCACCGCAACCGGGCCAGCACCGGCACCCAGACCCGGACCCGGGCAACGGACTTCCGCACGACAGGGACAACCGTTCGAGTCAATAGTTCATGAATGGTGTGCGATATTTATCCAGGCAATAGTCTTAGGACAAGCCCCCACCGGGGCCTGATGCCGGGAGACGAGAGAGTGAGCTATGCGGGTACCCGCAGAGGAACGCAAAGAACAGCTAATCGCAGCCACCGTTGAACTGATGCGGCGCGAAGGCGTCCAATCAGTAACCGTCCGGGCCATCGCCAAAGAAGCCAACGCACCCCTGGCCACCGCACACTACTGCTTCAGCGGCAAAGACGAAATCATGGACGCCGCCGCCGAAGCCTGGCTCAAAAACCTCAGCAGCTTCTCCGGCGACATCCACTTCGAACTCGGCCTCCGCAAAGCCGTCGAACAAGTCGCCGAAGGCTACTGGCGGGCACTGGAAGAAGAACCCGCCAGCCTCCTCGCCGAAATCGAACTCATCCTCTGGGCCACCCGCAACGCCCCCACCAGCCCCCTCGCCGCCAAAATCTACCCCGCCTACGAAACAGAACTCGGCAACATCTTCTCCACCGCAGCCGAAAGCAACCGCGAAAAAAGCCTCATAGACTTCCCCACCCTCGCCCGGTCCTTCCTCATGATCTACGACGGCGCAGCCATCCAATACCTCACCAACCCCAAAGCCACCGACCACCGCACCATGTTCTTCACACTCGTAGACGCACTCCTGACCAAAGCCGGCGTCTAACCCGGAGACTGCCCCACGGTTACAGCGAATCAATTCAGGAGGCCCATGAACCACGACAAAGAAGCCGCGCATGCTGCCAACGCTCTCACTTCATGGACCAAGGGCGTCTCCGCCAGGATTAAGGGACTCGCCGGCAACGTCGCCTCGCTGCTTGAACGAAATCCCGGCGGCAAGTCCAAGATCGACAAAACAGCCCTGGCCGGACTGGAGAAGCTCTCGCGCGAGTTTCTGGCGAAGAACGCTTTCGCCGTCGGCGCCGGGACGTTCTTCGCCCATCAATTCGCTGCGGAGGGCAGCGAAGCCCTGGAGTGGTGGTCCCGCAAGGAACCCGGATCCATGGGCCGGCTTGATCTTGACCGCACTCCGGGCAGTAACCGGTACTACGACTTTGAGAAGCTGCCCTTCTTCTCGACTGCCGCGTCCACAGGTGAACAGACCCTCTGGGGCCCGTACATCGACTATCTCGGCTTCGAGGAATACATCCTGACGTTCACAGCCCCCGTTTACGTCCACGGAACCTTCATGGGGGTCGCTGGATGCGATATCCGCATCAAGGACCTGGAAGCCCTCATCATGCCCCACCTGCGCGTGGTCCCGGGCAACGCCGCCCTCATCAACGCCAGCAACCGCGTCATTGTCGGCAACTCCCCGATGTATCTGGTGGGCGACCGGATCAAACCCGGAGCTGCGGAGCAGCAGCGGTTGGCCCTGGATGTCCCCCACCTGGGGCTCGCGCTGATCTACACCGACCCGCTGAAGGCTTCCGCAGCAGTTAGCGCATAATTTCGCGCGTAACCCCGAACGGGACCTGGTCAGAGAGCGCGGCCGTATAGTGTCCCGGCTTGTTACGGGCCACCACAATGCCGTGCGTGCGGGTGTGCATGGCCAGTTGCTGGAGCTTGTTCACGGCTTCCTCAAGGCGCTCGTCCAGCGCGCGCCGGGTCGTGACATGGATATCGATGGAGTTAGTGAGTGCGGTCATGGCGGCTTCCATTTTCTGCTCGTTCTTCGGTGGTCTGTTGCCGCCCACGGCTGGAGGGCTGCTGTTGCCGGTGTGACGGTGGTCACGTCCTTTGCTCTAGCAAAGATACGTCCTTCAATACATTCAGTCCAGCACTTTTACTCGGCCAATTTGAAAAGACTTATTTGGACTCCGGCGGGACTATGGCCAGCTTTCGCGCCGGATCGACCCGCTGCAAATAAGACTGTACTTAATGTTTTCTGGAGGGTAGCTTTGCTCCAGACGCGGGGCGCGCCGGGGCAAGTGGAGGCGCATCGGATCACCGCTTTCGCAACGGGATGGGTCCGGTCCACCCGCTGCAGTAATACTTACGACCCTTAATCATGGTGGGAGCGGAGAATGACCTCGACGACGTCATTGCAGTCGCAGATCTATCGGTCCCTGCCGGAAATCGAGAGGTCGGATGCGATTGTCGAAAGAATCTCCACCGGCATCGGCCTCGGTTTGCTTGAGGTGGGTCAGCGGCTGCCGCCTGAAGCGGCGCTCTCGGAGATGTTCGGAGTTGGCGGCGCGACGCTTCGGGAAGCCTTGGCCGAGTTACGGGACCGGGGCATCGTCGAGACTCGCCGCGGCCGGAGCGGAGGTACCTTTGTGGTCAGTCAGCCGCAAACCCCTACCGACAGGGTCCGTGATTGGTTTCTTTCGACATCCATTTCCGAGATCCGTGACATCGGGGACGAACACTCGGCGATTGCGGCCAGCACCATACGCCTGGCCTGTGAACGTGCGGAAGCACATAACCTTGAGCGTCTTCGCGAACTTGCCCGCGCCTTGATTTTGGCCAGGAGCCCGGAGGTTCGTGCTTCCGCTGACAGCCGCTTCCACATTGAGTTGGCCGTTTCGGCGCAGTCACCGAGGCTCGCGGCGGCCGAAATCCGGCTGCAGGAAGAGTCAGTCCTACAGTTGTGGGCTCCCCTCGGCGGGGAACTTGACTCCGAAACGGCAACTGCTGAACACCTGGAGCTGGTCCGGACGGTTGCCCAGGACCAGACCGAGAAAGCCCAGAAACTGGTCCTCGAGCACATTCGGCGGAACATTTTCCACCTGATCGACACGAAACTCACACTCGGATACAGCCGAGCCATCCAGGACGACGCCGCAGGCGAAGTCATGAGCGCCTAAACGCCATCCTCATGCCCCTAGTGTCAGTCGGTCAGGACGTCGACGGCGGCGGGCTTGGCTACCCTGGCCGTGAGCGGAGTTGAGCGGTTACCGCTGGGCCTGTTTCGTCGCAGGCGGACCAGGGCCGCGATGGAGATGGTGCCCCAGACGGCGTTCAGGAGCACGAAGGGCCATGCTTCCTGGTGGTAGCCGTTGATTATCAGCGCGGCGGATCCGATCAGGTTCGCTGTATGGAAGAGACGTCCGTTGGTAATCCAGCCCATGGAAAAGGCGGTATACGCGGCAAGCGTGGTGAAGGCGCCTACCCATCCACTTATGTCAGCCAATACCGTCAACATCTTCGTCCCTCTTCCCCTGTTATTTTCTGGATGTCGGCACCCCGTGGCGTTACCAACCTCCGTGCCATCCCACCGGGATGGAGCCCGGGGCCAGGTCCGGTGCGGGCCCGCCGTCGGCCATGAAGTCGAAGTCGCAGCCCTTGTCGGCCTGGAGGATGTGGTCGTTGACCAGCTTGCGGTATCCCTTGGGCGGGGTACGGGGAGGGGTAAAGGATGGCCGGCTGAGGAACTCGCTGTCCGGGAGGTCGACGGCGAGAGTCCGCTGTCCGACGTCGAGCACCACCGGATCCCCGGTGCGCAGCTTGCCCAGCGGTCCGCCGACGGCGGCTTCCGGGGCGACGTGCACGGCCATGGTGCCGAAGCACGTTCCGCTCATGCGGGCATCGGAAATGCGGACCATGTCAGTGACTCCCTGCCGGAGCAGCTTCTCGGGCAGGGGCAGCGCTCCCCATTCCGGCATTCCCGGTCCCCCGACCGGGCCGACGTTGCGGAGCACGAGCACGGTATCGGTCGTGACGTCCAGGTCAGGGTCGTCGATGCGGTGGCTGAGCTCGTGATGGTCATCGAAGACCAGCGCGGGGCCACGGTGGCGCAGCAGCGCCGGGGTCGCGGCGCTGGTCTTGATCAGCGCGCCGTCGGGTGCGAGGTTGCCCTTGACGACGGCGATGCCCCCGCTGGGGGCGAACGGGCTGTCGAGCGTGGACAGCACCACGTCCTCGACGGCGGCCGGCCGGATGCTTTCGCGGAGGGGCTTTCCGGTTACGGTCAGCGTGTCCGTGTCCAGCAGGGGCTCCAGCCGGTGCAGGACTGCGGGGATGCCGCCGATGGTGTTGAGCCGCGCGAAGAGCTCTTCCCCGCTGGGGCGCAGGTTGGCAATCAGGGGGGTCCGGGCGGAGATCTGGTCGAACCGGTCCAGGCTAAGCTCCACCCCGGCCTTCCGCGCGATCGCAAGCAGGTGGATGACAGCGTTGGTGGATCCCCCGAGGGCCATCAGGGCGGTGATCGCGTTGTCGAAGGCCGCGGGGGTGAGGATCCGGGAGGGCCGGAGACCGCTGCGGGCGAGATCCACGGCCCGTTCGCCGGTGGCCTCGCCCAGGGCGTAGCGGCGTGAGTGGGTGGCCGGCACGGTGGCGCTGCCCGGAAGGGCCATCCCGAGTGCTTCGGTGAGCGCTGCCATCGTGGATGCAGTGCCCAGCTCCGGGCAATGCCCCACGGAGGGGCCGGATGCCGCCTCGAGTTCGGCGAAGTCGGACTGGCTCATCCGTCCGGCACGCAGCTCGTCAACGTAGGCCCACAGGTCCGTTCCGACTCCGAGTTCCCGGCCGCGGAAGACAGCGGGATTGGCCGGGCCGCCGGTGAGCGCGATCGCCGGTACATCTGCGCCGGCCGCTCCCATGAGCTGCGCCGGAACCGTTTTATCGCATCCGCCAAGCAGCACCACGGCGTCGAGCGGATACGCGCGAATGGATTCCTCGACCTCCATCGCCACGAGGTTGCGGTACATCATTGCGGTCGGCTTCATCAGGGCCTCGCCAAGACTCATGGTGGTGAGCTCCACCGCGACGCCGCCGGCCTGCGCGACGCCACGCCGTACAGCATCAGCCAGGCCCTTCAGGTGGAAGTTGCAGCTGACCAGGTCCGACCACGAGTTGCAGATCCCGATGACCGGCCGCCCATCAAGAGCGTGCCGGCCGAGCCCGGTGCCCGCCAGCGACGAGCGGTGCAGGAACCCTGCGAGATCATCCCGCCCGAACCACTGTGCGCTACGCATCGGGCCACCTCTCAAATTTTTGTGTCGACACCAGCTCGGACCCTTGGCAGGGAAAGCCCGGAGATCCAAACCAGAGCGTTCATTTAGTAAACGCCTTGTTCAATTTAGGGCACAGCTCACAGCTAGTCAAGCAAACGGTTTACCGTTGACAGGAGAAGGCTAGGGGCTGAAAATGAACGTGACGTTCAAGTATGTGAGGTGATCCGCTGGAGAGCCCTCGTCAGGGATGTCCTTCGATCAACAGCAGAGACGAACATAGGAGTTCTGTGAGCACTGGCACTGAAAAGGGGACCGTTTCCGGTCTGGAAGCAACTGCCCAAGGTACGCTCCCCGAGGTCATGGCGGCGGTGCTGCTGACCGGGCATGGCGGGCTGGAGAAGCTGGAGTACCGCACTAATGTTCCTGTTCCCGCCCCCGGTGAGGGCGAGGTCCTCATTGAGGTCGGAGCGGCCGGGATCAACAACACCGACATCAACACCCGGATCGGCTGGTACTCCAAAGCCGTCGATTCCGGAACCAACGCCGGTGGCGCCGAAGGTTTCGCTGACATCACCGATTCGGACGCCACCTGGTCCGGCGAGGCGCTGACCTTCCCCCGGATCCAGGGCGCCGACGCGGCCGGACGCATCGTGGCCGTCGGTGAGGGCGTTTCCCCTGACCGGATCGGCGAGCGGGTGCTCGTGCGGAACATGCTGCGCACCTATGTCGGGTACCGCCCCTATGAGTGCTGGACCTTTGGCAGCGAATGCGACGGCGGTTTCGCCCAGTTCGCCGTCGCCCCCTCCCGGGAAACCTACGCCGTTAACTCAGACTGGTCCGACGCGGACCTGGCCGCCATTCCCTGCGCCTACTCCACGGCGGAGAACATGCTGCACCGCGCCCAAGCGGGCGCCGAACGCGTCCTCATCACCGGAGCGTCCGGCGGCGTCGGCCTCGCCGCCGTCCAGCTGGCCAAGCGCCGCGGCGCCACCGTCACGGCCGTCTGCTCTGCCGCCAAGGCCGCCCAGGTCAGGGCTGAAGGCGCCGACCGTACCGTCGACCGCGGCACGGAACTGGTGGCCGAGCTGGGACGCAACTCGTTCGACGTCGTTATTGACATTGTGGGCGGACCGGAAGCCGGGCAGCTGCTCGAGCTCCTGCGCTCCGGCGGCCGCTACGCCATCGCCGGCGCCATTTCCGGCCCCGTGGCGGAGATCGACCTGCGCACCATTTACCTCAAGGACCTGAGCCTGCTCGGCTGCACCTTCCAGGAGGACGAGGTCTTCGAAAACCTCATCACCTACATCGAGGCCAATGAGATCCACCCGGTCGTCTCCAAAACCTACCCGCTGTCCAACATTGCCCAGGCCCAGGAGGACTTCCTGTCCAAGAAGCACACCGGAAAGCTCGTCCTCCTCCCGCCTGCTGCCCACGCGTGAACCCCGCAAACCCCAACAAGACGGAAATCTGACCATGAAAATCGAACGCATTGAACTGTTCCAGGTGGACCTGCCCTACTCCGGCGGGATCTACCATCTCTCCGGCGGGCGCACCTACGAGTCCTTCGACGCCTCCATCGTCAAGATCACCACCGACGACGGAACAACAGGCTGGGGCGAAAGCACGCCCTTCGGCGCCACGTACGTCGCCGCCCACGCCCTGGGCGCCCGGGCCGGCATTGCCGAGCTCGCACCGGCACTCCTGGGCCGCGACCCCCGCCAGGTGGACCGGAACTACGATCTGATGGACGCCACGCTCGTGGGCCACAACCATGCAAAGGCGCCGCTGGATATCGCCTGCTGGGACATCTTTGGCAAGTCCGTGAGGCTTCCGGTTTACGAACTGCTGGGCGGCTCCACCGGCGCCCCGATGAGCATGATGTCCTCCATCCACGCCGGAGATCCCGAAGAGATGCGCGCACGGGTCGCCGACCACCGCGCCCGTGGCTACCGCGGCCACTCCATTAAGATCGGCACCCCCGACAGCGAGGGCGGACCCGCCCTCGACGCCGAGCGCATCACCGCCTGCCTCGCGGACCGGGAACCGGGAGAGTTTTACTTCGTCGACGCCAACGGCGGCATGACGCCCGAAACCGTCCTGCGCATGCAGGCGCTGCTCAAGCCCGGCCTGGATTTCGTGATCGAAGCCCCCGTGTCCACCCGCCGTGAAACGCTGTCGCTCCGCCAGCGGTTCCACTACCCCATCATCCTGGATGAGCTCATCCAGCAGGACGAGGACGTCATCTGGACCATCGCCCAGGACGCCGCCGACGGAATCAACCTCAAGGTCTCCAAGTCCGGCGGGCTCACCCCCGGACGGCGCCAGCGCGACATCGCCCGCGGCGGCGGACTCACCGTCAGCGTCCAGGACACCGTCGGCTCGGCCATCGCGTTCGCCGGCGTCGCCCACCTCGGCGCCACCATCCCCGAAAAGCTGCTCCGCTGCGTCCTGAACACCGCCGACATGGTCACCCTCGAGACCGCAAAGTTCGACGTCATTCACCGCGACGGCGGCATCCTTCCCCCGGAAGCCCCCGGACTCGGCATCGAGGTGAACGAAGACGCCCTGGGCGAGCCCGTCGCCGTCTGGTCCAACTAAAAGTCACCTGCTAAACGCTTGGTTCCCCTGGCCCGCGCCAGGGGAACCAAGCGTTTTTTCGTGACCTGCCAGCCTCCCCGGAAGAAACCCGGAGGCCATCCGCCGTCGGGGTGCGGAAGCCCGACGGCGGCAGTTCACCCACACAGCTCTGTCCGTTCCGGAATCTCAGGGACGCCAGCACTGATGTCCGGGTACAAAAAATGGCCTCCCCTCAGGGGAGGCCATTTGTTGTCCGGTTGGAGAACGGTCGGGGTAGGGCGGGGTGCTTAGCTAGGCACCTCGGTCGCCTGACGCCTCTCTGCCCCGTCCTTCTTGCCCTTCCCCGAGGGGTAGATGGGCTGGCCGGCGGCGGTGGCATCGATGGCCTGCATCTGCCCGGTGAGCGGTTCTGAGCTCTCCTCGGTGGTGAGAGTGAACTTCTTGTGGCCGTGTTCGTCCACGGCCTTGCGGATAGAGCGCCGGATCACGGACTCCGACAGGCGCTCCCGCAGATATGTGGGGTCTTTGTGCAGGTCGCGGGTCAGGGCGATGCACATGCCCAGCATCATCAGGACAATCGGCAAGGCGGCCACGATGGTGATGCGCTGGACACCGGCCAGGGCTTCTGCCGGAGTGTCCCCGCCGGCCAGCAGCATCACGGCTGCGACCGCCCCCATCAGGGTTCCCCAGAACACCACGACGGGCTTTGAAGGTTCGAGTGTGCCGCGCGAGCTCATGGAGCCCATGATGATGGACGCGGAATCAGCTCCGGTGATGAAGAAGATGGACGTGAGGACCATGGCCAGCACGGCCAGAGCGATGGTCACAATCTGGGGCACGTTGAGGTTGTTGAACATTGCGAACAGGGCCCCGTCGAAGGAGATGGTGGGCGCGCCGTCCACCACTTTTGCTATTCCGTCATTGGGATCCGCTGAGGCGTCTGCCTGGCGCTGGATGTCGATGGCGGTGCCGCCGAAGATGGCGAACCAGAGGAGTGAAACCAGGGAGGGGACGGCCAGGACGCCGGTGACGAACTGGCGGATGGTGCGGCCGCGGGAAATGCGCGCCACAAACATGCCGACGAAGGGCGTCCAGGAGATCCACCAGGCCCAGTAGAAGACGGTCCATCCGGACAGCCACTGGCGCATTGCCTCGTCCCCGGAAGCCTCGGTGCGGGCAGCCATGGACGGGAACTGCTCGGCGAAGGAGCCGAGCGCCGAGGGCAGGAGATTGAGGATGAAGAGGGTGGGGCCGATGACAAAAATGACGACAGCCATCAGGACTGCGAGGACCATGTTGGTGTTGGCCAGGTACTGGATGCCGCGCTCGATCCCGGAGACGGCCGAGACCACGAAGCAGATGGTGAGCACCGCGATAATGACGACGAGCAGTGGCGTGCCGACTTCCTCCACCACCCCGTTGAACTGCAGGCCGCTGCCGATCTGCAGGGCGCCAAGCCCCAGTGACGTCGCGGAGCCAAAGAGGGTGGAGAAGATGGCCAGGATGTTGATGAATTTGCCGCCGGCGCCATTCATGGCGCGGCGCCCGAAGAGGGACACGAAGGCCTCAGAGACCAGGTTCTTGCGCCCCATGCGGAACGTGCTGTAGGCCATGGCGAGACCGACGACGGCATAAATGGCCCATGGGTGCAGCGTCCAGTGGAACAGCGTGGTGGCCATGGCGGTCTCGACCGCTTCGGCCGTCTGGCCATCCACGGTGGCAGGGGGCGGGGAGATGTAGTGGTAAAGGGGTTCGGCGACGCCGTAGAACATCAGCCCGATTCCCATGCCGCAGGCGAACATCATCGCGATCCAGGAGGAGGTCCGGAATTCCGGGCGTTCCCCGTCCCTGCCGAGGGAGATGTGGCCGAAGCGTCCGGCGGCCAGCCACAGCACATAGACGAGGAACAGGAGGCTGAGAAGCACGAAGACCCACCCGGTGCTTGCCAGGACCCAGTCGAGCGCGGCCTGGGACACGGTGGACAAGCTGGCCGTGTCGGCAAAGCCCCAGATGACGAAGGCGATCACGAGGGCGCCCGTGACCGCGAAGATTGTCTTGTCCAGGCCTTCAAAGCCCCGCTTCAGGAAACTGCGGCGCTTTTCCGCCCCGTCCCTGAGCTCTTCGAGGATTTTTACCTCCTCCGCCTCGGCATGGTGCAGGTGGGCAGTGTCATCTACTGGAGACTCGTCTGCCACCTCGATAACCGGCGGTTCTGATGTGGAACTTCCCGTACTCATGAAACCTCTTTCGACTGTCTTCACTAGGGGCAAGGACGACGTCGTCCCTCCCAAACGAATTGAACGCGATGTTCATTGTGCCGTGGATCACATACAGCCGACAAGACTTTCGCGGTTATTTTTTAAGCATGACGTTCATTTATCGAACGCCTACGCGCTCTTCCGCAACGGTAAAGCCCCGGCACGATGAGTCGTGCCGGGGCTTGCCGGATGCGGGCAGTGCGCCTGTTGTTATCCGGCGACCTCGAAGGTCAGGGTCTCCGTGAACGTTTGGCCGTACACGTCGGTGGAGGTGACGGTGGCGGTGTGCTGGCCGGCCGCCAGGTCGGCGGGCAGCTGCAGCCGCCACAGGTGCATCATGCGGTCGGCCAGGCTGCCGCCGTTGACCAGCTGTTCCTGCACGGCCACCGGATCGGAGTATTCAGCGCCGGCCAGCTGGCCTTCGCCCTGCATCTGCTGGGTGCGGACCGCCTCGACGGCCTGGCCGCCGTCGATCTGTACCTTGACGGTGGATCCGGTGCTGCCCATCCAGAAGTTGGTTGTCAGCCAGGTGGTGTTGGCCAGGTCCTCGCGGGAAACGGTGAGCGGGTCCGTGAACTCGGGGGCCTCGCCCTTGTTGTCCACGTTCTCCGCATACCACTCGCGGTAGCGCGGGGTGTTCAGGCCGAGGGACATCTGCAGGGATTCATCCTCACCGCGGACCGTGAAGCGCTCCCGGAACTCTGTGTTCTTGATGTCCAGTGTCAGCACGCCCGGCAGGCCGCCGTCGCGCTGGAAAGCGAGCGGGTACCCTTCGGAGGTCTGGCGCCCGGAGTACCAGTCGCCGGAGATGGCGCCGGCGGTGATGTGCGTGAACGGCAGCTTGTCCACCCCGAAGACCTCGGACCAGCCTGCCAGGGAGTCGCCTTCCCGGAGGTTCTCGATGCTGTGGGTGTGTCCGCCCAGGGCGACAACCTTCCGGCCTTCGAGGATCCTGTAGATCTCCTTGACCTGCTCCACCTGGTGCTTGCTGCTGCCCTGGTCGGCATAGTCGAGCAGCGGAATGTGCGCTGCCAGCACGATCAGCTGGTTCCGCGGCACCTGGGCGATGTCCCTGCGCAGCCACTCGAGCTGCTGCTCATCCAGCGAGCCGGTGTAGTCGCCCTTGGCGGCCGGAAGCTTGGTGGGGAACTCCACGGTGTTCAGCGCCACGACGTGGGCCTTGCCGGCGTCGTACGAGTAGTACTCCGGGCCCAGGTTGGCCCTGAAGGTGTCGAACGTGTGCTCGCTGCTGACGGCATCGAAGTCCAGGTCATGGTTGCCGGGCAGGAAGCGGGCGGGGCCGTTCAGCATGCCGGCCAGTTCCCGGGTCTGCGGGTACAGCGAGAGGTCGTCGCCCACGACATCGCCGATGAACAGGGCGCCGCAGCCTGCGTAGTCGTTGCGGGCCGTCAGGTCGGCGAAGGCGCCCGTGCGGGCGTACTCCACTTCGTCCTGATCGTAAGTCTGGACATCTCCGCCGATTACACAGTGCTGTTCAGGCGACTGCGTCAGGCTGCTCTTGGCGAGCGGGAAGTTCACCTGGTCCGGCAGCGGGCCGGTGGGGTCGATGCCGCCGAACTTCAGATCCGGGGAGCCCTCGGGCAGGTGATGGTAGAAGAACTGCGCCACGTTGTCCGAGTCCACCGGGACCTGGTAGCCGCGCGGCTGGGTCACGAACACCGTCATGTTGTCGAACGCCGGCAGCTGGTAACGGCCCTGGCTGTCCGTCCTGGTGACGTCACGCCCGTTGGACACCGTCACCCCGGGAAGGCCGTTCTCGTTGCCGTCCTGCACGGAGTCCTGGTCCGAGTCGACAAAGGCGACGCCGTCCACAACCTGCTGGTCTTCGTCAGGTCCTTCGACGACGTTGACGCTTCCGCGGTAGGCCGTGGCCGTCCAGTCAGTTGCCTCGGCGGCGTTGCCGGCGGCGGGGTTCAGCAGGGACCCGGCGGCAATGACGGCCAGGGTGCTGGCGGTCAGGGCCAAAGGCCGGGCGGGGCGTAACTTAAACGGTCTGGCGGTCAGGTACACGAAGATCCTCCGGTCGAGTGAATGCTGCCGGCCATTTCGACCGGCAGCACCCACCCTCACAGGACCGGGTGAACGGTTACCCACGGGTAGGTCACGGAAAGCGGACGTATACGTAACCACTCGCCGTCCGGCAGGGAGCACGCAAAGCACAACGGCCCCGCTTCCGAAAGGAAGCGGGGCCGTTGTGCGGGTCTGCTAGCCAGCCGTAGCGGTCTCGAGGTCCGCAGCAGCGCCGGCCTCCGCCGTCGTAATCCCGTCCGCGTGCGGTTCGAAGCGGACGAACATGGCCTTGAACCCGGGGGTGTTGGACACCCGGGCCACGTTTTCCTTGTGGACCAGGGCATTGGCCTCGGGGAAGTACGCCGCGGCGCAGCCCTTCGCCGTCGGGTACGCCACCAGCCGGAACTTCTCGGCCCGGCGGTCCGTGCCCTGGAACGTGCTGACCACGTCCACAAGGTCGCGGTCCTTGAAGCCCTGCTCGGCCAGGTCCTCCGGGTGCACCAGGATCACGCGGCGGCCGTCGGAGATGCCGCGGTACCGGTCATCCAGGCCGTAGAACGTGGTGTTGTACTGGTCGTGGCTGCGGATGGTCTGCAGCACCAGGTGGCCGGCCGGCGGCGTCAGGTACTCCAGCGGGCTGACCGTGAAGCGGCCGCGGCCGATGTCCGTTGCGAAGGACCGGGTGTCGCGCGGCGGGTTGGGCAGCACGAAGCCGTTCTTGGTCCGGACCCGCGCGTTGAAGTCCTCGAATCCGGGCAGGACGCGGGCGATGTGGTCGCGGACCACATCGTAGTCCTCGGCCATGGCCCGCCAGTTCACGGAGTGGTCCGGCCCGAACGTGGCCTCGGCCATCCGTGCCACGATCACGGGCTCGGCGAGCAGGTGGTCCGACACCGGCTGCAGCCTGCCCTGGGTGGAGTGGACCACGGACATGGAGTCCTCCACGGACAGGAACTGGGCGCCCCTAGGGTGCTTGTCGTCCTTGTCCGTCCGTCCCAGCGTGGGCAGGATCAGGGAGGTGCGGCCGTGCACGATGTGCGAGCGGTTGGGCTTGGTGGAGATGTGGACGGTGAGCCCGATCCGCTGCATTCCGGCTTCCAGGGTCTCGGTGTCCGAGCACGCCAGCGAGAAGTTCCCGCCCATGGACACGAACACGTCCACCTCATCGCGCTCGAACGCCTCCATGGACTCCACGGCGTCATGGCCGTGGTGCCGCGGCGACTGGATGCCGAACTCGTTGTCGAGGGCTTCGAGCAGCCATTCCTTGGGCTTCTCCCAGATCCCCATGGTCCGGTCGCCCTGGACGTTGGAGTGTCCCCGCACCGGGCAAGCGCCGGCGCCGGGCTTGCCGAAGTTGCCCTGCAGCAGCAGGACGTTGACCATCTCCTTGATGGTGTCCACGGAATGCGGCTGCTGGGTAACGCCGAGCGCCCAGCAGAAGATGCTGGCCTTGGACTTGACCAGCATGCCCGCCACGGTCTCGATCTGCTCCCGGCTCAGGCCGGTGGCCCGCTCCGTCTCCTCCCAGTCGAGCTCCTGGCGCGCCTCGACGTACGCCTCAAAGCCGTCCGTCTGCGCCTCAATGAAGGAACGGTCGACGACGGTCCCCGGGTTCTGCTCTTCGGCTTTCAGGAGCAGGTGGCCCAGTGCCTGGAACAGCGCGAGGTCGCCGCCCACCTTGATCTGCAGGTACTCGTCGGCCAGCGGCGTGCCGCCGCCCACCACGCCGGAGATCGTCTGCGGGTCCCGGAAGTTGAACAGCCCCGCCTCGGGCAGCGGGTTCACGGCCACCACCTTGCCGCCCTTGTCCTTGCATTCCTTCAGCGCGGACAGCATGCGGGGGTGGTTGGTGCCGGGGTTCTGCCCGACGACGAAGATGAGTTCGGCATCGTGGATGTCATCCAGCGAGACGGTGCCCTTGCCGATGCCGATGGTCGGGTTCAGCGCCGAACCCGAGGACTCATGGCACATGTTGGAGCAGTCCGGCAGATTGTTGGTACCCAGGGACCGGGCGAACAGCTGGTACATGAACGCCGTCTCGTTCGCCGTGCGGCCCGAGGTGTAGAAGACGCAGCGGTCCGGCGTGCTGGCCCGGATGTGCTCGCCGATCAGCTCGAACGCGTCGGCCCAGGAGATCGGCGAGTAGTGCGTCTCACCCTCCCTGATGACCACCGGTTCGCTGAGGCGGCCCTGGTTGCCCAGCCAGTACTCGGTCTTCTCCGACAGCTCGGCAATGGAGTGCTTGGCCCAGAACTCCGCCCCCACGGTGCGGAGGGTGTTCTCCTCGGCCACGGCCTTGGCGCCGTTCTCGCAGAATTCGGCGGTCTTGCGCTTCTTGTCCGATTCCGGCCAGGCGCAGCCGGGGCAGTCGAAGCCGCCGCGCTGGTTCAGCCGAAGCAGCGAATGTGCCGTGCGGGTCACACCCGCCTGCGCCACGGCGCGTTCCAGCGCCACCATCACGGCCTTGACGCCGGCGGCCTCTGTCTTCGGCTTGTGGACTTCAAGCTTGTCCTCGTTGATGTCCGCGACGGGGGCGGGCTGCTTCCCGAACTTCATTGTTCCAACTTCCTTATGGCTGCTTTTGTGCCTGTCTGACCGCCACGCATGGCGCACCGGACGTTCCCGGTACGCCATGCGTTCAGCGGTCATGGTTTTTTCTTACTGGGCCACCTTGGCGAGGGTTTCGCGTTCGGCGGCGATGGTGGTGTTGTCTCCGTGCCCGGTCCGGACGACCGTTTCCGCGGGGAGCGTGAGCAGGCGTTCGCGGATGGAGGTCAGGATGGTCGGGTAGTCGCTGTACGAGCGGCCGGTCGCGCCGGGTCCGCCGTTGAACAGGGTGTCCCCGGTGAACACGGTCCCCTCGCTTTCCAGGTAGAAGCAGGTGGACCCCGGAGAGTGGCCCGGCGTGTGGATGGCCTTCAGCGTTGCTCCGCCCACCTGGAATTCGTCGCCGTCGGCGTGCTGCCGCTGCGGTTCAAAGTCCGGGTAGACCTGCTCCCAGAGGACCTTGTCCTCCGGGTTCAGGTAGATCGGGGCACCGACGGCCTCCGAGACCTCACGGGCGGCGCCGATGTGGTCGTTGTGCGCGTGGGTCAGCAGGATGGCCTTGACCGTGCGGCCCTTGACCTGGCTGATGATCGCGGCCGCGTCATGCGGCGAATCGATGATCACGCATTCCTCATCGTTGCCGACGATCCAGACATTGTTGTCCACATCCCAGGTCCCGCCGTCGAGCGAGAACGTACCGGAGGTGACGAGGTTTTCGATGGTGACACTCATACTGATGCTCCTTCGGTTGCGGTGACGGTGCGGGTTTCGGCGGCGGGCTGGATTTCGACGACGGAGCGCAGGACCTTGCCTTCGTGCATCTTGTCGAAGGCTTCCTCGACCTGGTCAATGGTGATCCGTTCGGACACGAACGCATCCAGGTCCAGGTTGCCCTGCTTGTAGTGCGAGACCAGCATCGGGAAGTCGCGGGAGGGCAGGCAGTCCCCGTACCAGGAGGACTTCAGCGACCCGCCCCGGCCAAACACATCCAGCAGCGGCAGTTCCAGCTGCATCTCCGGCGTTGGGACACCCACCAGGACCACCCGTCCGGCGAGGTCGCGGGCGTAGAACGCCTGCTTGTACGTCTCGGGACGGCCGACGGCCTCGATCACGACGTCGGCGCCGTTGCCGTTCGTGAGCGCCCGGATGGCCTCAACCGGATCACCGGCACGGGAGTTCACCCCGTGCGTCGCACCCAGGGACTTGGCCATCTCAATCTTGTTGTCGTCGATGTCGACGGCGATGATCGTCGTCGCACCCGCCAGCTTCGCGCCGGCGATCGCGGCGATGCCCACGCCGCCGCAGCCGATCACGGCCACCGACTCGCCGCGCTTGACCTCGCCGGTGTTGATCGCGGCACCGATGCCGGCCATCACACCACAGCCCAGCAGCCCCACAGCGGCCGGATCGGCGTCCTCGTCGACCTTGGTGCACTGCCCGGCAGCCACCAGGGTCTTCTCGGCGAAGGCTCCGATGCCCAGCGCCGGGGACAGCTCAGTGCCGTCCTCCAGGGTCATTTTCTGCGTCGCGTTGGCCGTGTTGAAGCAGTACTGCGGCTGGCCCTTCGCACACGCCCGGCACTGCCCGCACACCGCGCGCCAGTTCAGGATCACCCGGTCACCGACGGCGACCTCGGTGACGCCCTCGCCGACCGCGGACACCACACCGGTGGCCTCGTGGCCGAGCAGGTACGGGAAGTCGTTCCCGATGCCGCCCAGCTTGTAATGCAGATCCGTGTGGCACACCCCGCACGTCAGGATGTCCACGAGGGCCTCGCCCGGGCCCGGATCCGGTACCAGGATCGTCTCCACCGATACCGGGGCGTCCTTTTCCCGGACGACAACTGCCTTGACTTTATGAACCACGAGTTCACGTTCCTTCCTGAGCGCAGGGCTCTTTGGCTGCGGCACCTCAGCCAAATGTAACTGACCGGCCATGGTTCGAAATCCCCGTCCCGCAGACCGGACACTCAGTTCGGTATGTTCGACGTGGATGCGGGCGGCGGCGCCGATCTTCAGGTTTCTTCTTCGCCATGGAGTGCCTAATTGCGTATTACACAACACGGCGCACATAACGCGTCTTCAACCAGTATGACAGGCCTCACACATATCCGTAAGTCCATGAAGCGCGCAAGTCGCGTCATGGACGCGAAGCAGCTTTGAACAGGACGCGTGCATCCAGTCCCCTGGCACCGGGCCGGGCCTCCAGGGATGCGGTCGCGCCGCTTGCCCCGGCAAGCTGCTGGACGATGGCCAGGCCCAGTCCGCTGCCCTCCGACGTCGACTGGCCGCGCCAAAACCGGTTGAAAGCCTTTTGCCGGTCCTCCTCGGAAAGCCCTGGACCGTCGTCGAGCACGTGAAGCGCATACCCTGTGGAGGTGCCGTCCGGCCGGATCAGCAGGCGGATCTCCGAGTCCGGCGGTGCCACGGCCAGCGCGTTGTCAATGAGGTTGTCGATGATCTGCTCCGCAGCTCCCGGCATCGCCATGACCCTCGCCCCCGGAACCGCGTCCAGTACCGTCCGCACTCCGCTTTCCTCGGCCAGCGCCTCCCACTGCTCCACGCGGGTCCGGGCGATCTCGCTGAGATCCACTTCCTCACGCTCCACATTGCGCCCATCCGCCCGGCTGAGGAGGAGCAGGCCGTCAATGATGCGCTGCAGCCGGTACGTCTCCTCCAGCGAGTCGGCCACCATGACGCGTGCGCCGTCGGGATCGTTGCCGACCGCGTCCACGGCGTTCTCCAGCCGCAGCCGGAGTCCTGTCAGCGGGGTGCGCAGCTGGTGGGAGGCGTCGCTGGCAAAGCCCCGCTGCTGCTGCAGCACGTGCTCCAGCCGGTCCGCCATCTGGTTGAAGGACCGGGCCAGGGTGCGCAGCTCGGGCGGCCCCTGCTCCTCCTCGGTGCGGGTGGCGAGGTTGCCTTCCGCCAGCAGTTCCGTGGCCTTCTGCAACCGCTTGATGCGCCTGGTCACGGCACCGGCCATCAGGTAGGCCAGCAGTCCGGCAAGCAGCACGGTGGTGCCCGCAACGGCCCACATCACCCTCAGCTGCCCGGTCACGCGGTCCTCCACCACGGACGCCGGGTAGGTCAGTCGGACGGCGCCGGTGATGTTCTCTCCGCTGAGGACGGGAACCGTGACGTACACCAGGTCGAACCCCAGCGTGTCCGAATGCCGCTGTCCGGAGGTGATCCGGCCGGCGAGCGCGGCGGAAATTTCGGGGCGCGAAAGGTAAGAGGAACCAGTGGATGACTGGTCGTCGTCGGACGTTGCCACTGCGGTACCTGAGCGGTCCACGACGACGACGCGGGCGCCGCTGGCGCGGCCGTAATCACGGACGGCGACGGCCACCGTCCCGGCGGCAGTGCCGCCCGTTTCGAGCAGCTGCTGTGCCCGCCCGCTGAGCAGGAAGGCGTCGCGTTCCAGGGAGGTGGCCAGCCGGTCGCGTTCCACCCGGACCAGATAGCTGCCCAGCGGAATGTCCTGCACCAGCACCACCAGCAGCGTGATGGCCATGAACGCGGAAATCAGCCGCCACCTCATCCGGGCACGTCCAGCCTGAACCCTACGCCGCGCACCGCCTCGATCCAGCGGGGGTCGCCGAGCTTTTTCCGGATCGCGGCCACATGCGCATCCAGGGTCTTGGTGGTTCCGTACCAGGTGCCGTCCCACACCGCGCGCAGGATGTCGGTGCGCTGGCAGACTGCGCCCGGGTCCTCCGCGAGGTAGTACAGGAGCTCGAACTCCTTGGCGGTGAGGTGGATTTCGTTGCCGGCCACCAGGACCCTGCGCGAGCGCTGGTTGATACTCAGGCTGCCGATGGTGCGGGTGCCGTCGGCGGGCGGAGTGGCATCGCTTTGCGGATCGGCCGTGCGGCGGGCCACGGCCCGGATCCGTGCGATGAGCTCGCGCATTCCGAACGGCTTCACCAGGTAGTCGTCCGCCCCCAGCTCCAGGGCCAGCACCCGGTCGATTTCCTCGTCGCGGGCACTGACGACGATGATTGGCGTCCTGGTCAGCGAGCGGATGGACCGGCAGACGTCCGTGCCATCCATGTCCGGCAGGCCGAGGTCCAGCAGCACGAAATCGGGACTGGCGGAGCGGACCTCGTTGAGCGCCCCAGCACCGTCGGCGACGTGCCGCGCCTGGAACCCGGCCCTCGTCAGGCCCTCCAGCACTCCGGCCGCCACCGATTCGTCGTCTTCAACCACCAGGATCTGCATATCCGATTATCTTCCGGCCAGTACGGTGCCGCGGTGGATAGCCACGGCGTGGACAGGCTAGTTCTCACAGCTTTGGCAATTCTTGGGCCATCGAGGGCCCCCTCCCCCATCCCGCACCGCCCCAGAGCCTGCCCCCTAAGCCAGCGACGCTCTCTCACTACGCGCAGGAAAAACGCAGACCCTCTCTCACCGGGTGAAAGAGCGTCGGTCAAAAGGACACGACAACTGAGAGAGCGTGCGGAAGTATTCGGCAGCAAGTGATAGAGGGTCGGGGAAAGACCCGGCGAAAGGTGAGGAAGCATCTATATACACGGTTGCATTGCGCTATCCGCCATGCTCGGCCCCTGCTGTAGTCTCTTGACACCGGCGCGCATGCTCGGCTTCACTATTACGTATGCTGAAATAACAGTTCCATGATGCGGAACTCATGGTCTGCGATGAAAGGGACCGTGAGCACCGGGAGAGGACCCGGACCTCCGCATAGCCGTCACCATGGATGCCAGCATCTGCTTGAGGATCACAACGTGAAGCTTGCCGAATTCAATGCCGCGGACAGGGATGCCGCCAGCGCGGTCCTGCGCCCCTGCATCGACGTCCCGCGCTGGGTGGACCAGGTCGCCGCAGCGCGCCCGTTCGCCTCGCGCCAGGAGCTCCTTGACGGAGCCCGCGCCGCCGCCGCACCGTTCACCCCCGAAGAGGTGGAGGGCGCCATGGCACACCATCCCCGGATCGGCGAACGCCCCAAGGCCCAGACCACCGAGGCGGCCATGTCCAGGTCCGAACAGGCCGGCGTGGACCCCGCTGACACCGAGGTGGCCGACGCCCTCGCACGCGGCAACCGCGCGTACGAGGAAAAGTTCGGCCGGGTCTTCCTGATCCGCGCCGCAGGCCGCACCGCCCCCGAAATCCTGGCAGCGCTCAACGAGCGCCTGGCCAACACCCCGGCGCAGGAAGACGCCATCGTTGCACAGCAGCTGCGGGAAATCGCCCTGCTGCGTCTGGAAGGAGTGATCAGCGAATGAGCGTTTCCCACGTGACAACCCACGTCCTGGATACTGGCGCCGGACGCCCGGCGGCGGGTGTCGCCGTCGTGCTTTACACGAACGACGGCGGCAAGTGGACAGAGCTGGCAAGCGGCATCACCGATGCAGACGGCCGCGCGAAGGACCTGGGTCCGGAGGTCCTGGCCCCCGGAAACTACCGGCTCAACTTCGCCACGGGCGATTACTACGCCCAGCAGGGCGGCACAACGTTCTTCCCGGAGGTGGACCTGGTCTTCGAGGTCACCGGCACCGAGCACTACCACGTGCCGCTGCTGCTGAGCCCGTTCGCCTACTCCACCTACCGCGGCAGCTGAAAGGAGACAGCATGCGGCTGATGCGCATTGGCCCGGCGGGCAATGAAGTTCCGGTGGTCATCGACGACGACGGCCAGGCTTACGACCTGCGGCCGGTCACCCAGGACATTGACGGGAACTTCCTGGAGACCTGGGCCGGCCAACTGCCCGACCTGGACCTGACGGGCCTGCCCCGGGTAACGGTCGACGGCAAGCGGATCGGAGCGCCGATCGCCAGGCCCGGCGCCGTGATCGGCGTGGGGCTGAACTACGCCGCGCACGCCGCCGAATCCGGCCTTCCCGTGCCGGAGCGACCCATTATCTTCTTCAAACACCCCAACACCGTGGTGGGCCCGGACGACGACGTCGTCATCCCGCCCGGGGCGCAGCGCGTGGACTGGGAGGTGGAGCTGGGCGTGGTGATCGGCCGGCGGGCCAGCTACCTGTCATCCGATGCCGAGGCAGCCGGGTGCATTGCCGGCTACGTTCTGTCCAACGATGTCTCCGAGCGCGAGTACCAGCTGGAGCACTCCGGCCCGCAATGGTCGCTCGGCAAGTCCTGCCCCACCTTCAACCCGGTGGGTCCGTGGCTGGTACCGGCGGCGGCCGTCGAGGCGGACGACATCCGGCTTGCGTCCTGGGTCAACGACGAGGTCCGGCAGGACAGCTCGACGGCGGACATGGTCTTCGGCCCCGCGGAACTGGTCCGCCGGCTCTCGCAGTACATGGTGCTCGAACCCGGCGACCTGATCACCACCGGAACCCCGGAGGGCGTAGCCCTGTCCGGGCGCTTCCCGTATCTGGAAGCCGGGGACGTCATGCGGCTGTCCGGCGGGGACCTCCTGGGCGAGCAGCGGCAGCGGCTGGTGCAGGCCTGAAACCGGGGCGGGCCCGGCGGCCGGGATGACAGTAGGCTAGATGGCATGTCTTCCGACCAGCCCACCCCTGAACGGCACGAACTTCCTGAACGGCGCGAAATCACCGTCCGGCGTGCCCCCAAGTATGTTCCCTTCCTGATCGTGGGCGGGCTGCTGGGCTTCGCCGCGGCGGCGGTCATCGCCTTCGCCCTGCCCGGCGATGTCAGTTACGACCGCGGCACCGTGTACGGCTTCTTCATGGTGCCGTGCGCGGCGGCCGGTGTGATTCTCGGCGCAGTTACTGCCCTGGTGCTGGACCGGGCCAGCGTCCGCCGCTCCCGCCGCGGCGTCGTTGAAGCCGTTCCGGACGCTGCCGGGGACGCCGGAGACGACGACGGCGGTATCGCGGGACCTCGGTCATAATCCGGCCACCGGAAATTCCATACCTCATGACGTGAGATAATCGACCAGTGGCACGCGGCGATGGAAAACTTTCTCATGATCTTCTCCCTGGCGAAAAGGGCCCACAGGACGCTTGCGGTGTCTTCGGGGTCTGGGCACCAGGTGAAGAAGTAGCAAAACTTACCTACTACGGGCTGTATGCACTACAGCACCGCGGTCAGGAGTCGGCTGGTATAGCCACCAGCGACGGCAAGCGGATCAACGTCTACAAGGACATGGGCCTCGTATCCCAGGTCTTCGACGAGACCACGCTCAACACCCTGACCGGGCACCTGGCCGTCGGCCATTGCCGCTACTCCACCACCGGCGCGAGCCACTGGGCCAACGCGCAGCCCACGCTCGGCGCGACCGCCACGGGCACGGTGGCCTTGGCGCACAACGGCAACCTCACCAACACCGCCGAACTCAACGCCATGATCCACGAGCGCAACGGCGGCCAGCTCAGCGGCGAAATGAAGCAGGGCAACACCTCCGACACCGCGCTCGTGACGGCGCTGCTGGAAGGCGAAGAGGGCAAGACCCTCGAGGAGACCGCCCTCGAACTGCTGCCCAAGATCCGCGGCGGCTTCTGCTTCGTCTTCATGGATGAAGGCACGCTGTACGCGGCCCGCGACACCTTCGGCATCCGCCCGCTCTGCCTGGGCCGGCTGGAGCGCGGCTGGGTGGTGGCGTCCGAACAGTCCGCCCTCGCCACCGTCGGCGCCAGCTTCATCCGGGAGATCGAGCCCGGCGAGTTCATCGCCATCGACGAACAGGGCGTGCGGTCCCGCCGCTTCGCGGATCCGACGCCGGCCGGTTGCGTTTTCGAATACGTCTACCTCGCCCGCCCCGACGCCGCCATTGGCGGACGCTCCGTCTACGAATCCCGTGTGGAGATGGGCCGCCAGCTGGCGCGTGAGAACACGCACGAGGCCGACATCGTCATCCCGGTCCCCGAATCCGGCACCCCCGCGGCCGTGGGCTACGCCGAGGAATCCGGCATCCCGTTCGCGCACGGCTTCGTCAAGAACTCCTATGTGGGCCGCACCTTCATCCAGCCTTCGCAGACGCTGCGCCAGCTGGGCATCAGGCTGAAGCTCAACGCCCTGGAATCAGTAATCCGCGGCAAGCGCGTGGTGGTGGTGGATGACTCGATCGTCCGCGGCAACACCCAGCGCGCCATCGTCCGGATGCTGCGGGAAGCCGGCGCCGCCGCCGTCCACGTCAAGATTTCCTCCCCGCCGGTCCAGTGGCCCTGCTTCTACGGCATTGATTTCGCCTCCCGGGCGGAGCTCATCGCCAATGGCGCCACCATCGAGGAGATCTCCCAGGCCATCGGCGCCGATTCCCTGGCCTACATCTCCGAAGACGGCATGATCGGCGCCACCCAGCAGCCGCGCGAGCGGCTCTGCACCGCCTGCTTCACGGGCAAGTACCCCATCGAACTGCCCGGCGCCGACAAGCTCGGCAAGAACCTGCTGGAGCGCACGGACCTGGGCGGCCTGCCTGCCACCTCCGCCAGCACCACCAGTGCGGCTGCCGGTTCAACAGCAGCAACCGCCGGTGCCCCGGCCGAGGCCGCGGCGGAAGCCGCCATCGAACCGGCCGCCGCCACCCCCGGCAACCCGGAGAACATCCCGGTCACCGAGGACCCCGCCGAAAAGCCGGGGGCCACTGGCTGTGATCCGGGACCGGATTCCGAGCTCGAGAACCTGCTCACCGACGCCGACCGCGTGCCCGATCTCCACCCCGACGCTGCGACCGTTGGCGCTGACAAGAAAGAGTCCCTATGACTTCCGCTTCCTCCACTGCTGACATGAATGCTGCCCAGAACAACACCGGCATCACCTACGCGGCCGCCGGTGTGGACGTTGAGGCAGGCGACCGCGCCGTCGAGCTCATGAAGGACGCCGTCAAGGCGACCCACAACGCGTCGGTGATTGGCGGCGTCGGGGGTTTCGCAGGCCTGTACGACGTCTCGAAGCTCCTGACCTACAAGAAGCCCCTGCTGGCCACGTCCACGGACGGCGTGGGCACCAAGGTGGCCATTGCCCAGGCCATGGACATCCACGACACCATCGGCTACGACCTCGTGGGCATGGTGGTTGACGACATCGTGGTGGTGGGCGCCGAGCCGCTGTACATGACCGACTACATCGCCTGCGGCAAGGTGGTTCCGGAGCGCATCGCGGACATCGTCCGCGGCATCGCGGCCGCCTGCTCCGTGGCCGGCACCGCGCTGGTGGGCGGCGAAACCGCCGAGCACCCCGGCCTGCTGGGCGAACACGAATACGACGTCGCCGGAGCCGCCACCGGCGTTGTGGAAGCCGACGCACTGCTCGGCCCGGACCGCGTCCGTGCCGGCGACGTGGTGATCGGCATGGCCTCCTCCGGACTTCACTCCAACGGCTACTCGCTGGTCCGCCGCGTCATCAACCACGCCGGCTGGGCCCTGGACCGCCAGGTTTCCGAACTCGGCCGCACGCTGGGCGAGGAACTGCTGGAACCCACCCGTGTCTACGCCGCCGACTGCCTGGACCTGGCGCGGGCCTTCCCCGTCACCGCCGAAAAGGCCGTGCACGGCTTCAGCCACGTCACCGGCGGCGGGCTCGCCGCCAACCTGGCCCGAGTCCTGCCGCAGGGCCTCGTGGCCACCGTTGACCGCTCCACCTGGGAGCTGCCCGCCATCTTCAAGCTCGTCTCCGAACTGGGCCGCGTGCCGCTGGCCGATCTGGAGCGCACGCTGAACCTCGGCGTCGGCATGGTGGCCGTGGTCTCCCCCGAGGCCGCAGACGCCGCCGTGGCCCGCCTGAACGAGCGCGGCCTGCCGTCCTGGATCATGGGCTCCGTCAGCGCCGATTCCGACGCCGTGGTGAAGACCGGACCGGACTACGTGCAGGGCGCCAAGGGCGTGGACGGCGGCGCAGTCCAGCTGGTCAACGCCTACGCGTAGCGTAAGCACATCGAGTGCTCCGTAACTGCCCTTATGAAGGTTCATAAGGGCATCTACGGAGCACTCGATGGTTTTTAAACCTCCAGGACGCTGAACACGCCGCCCTGCGGGTCCTTCAGGGTGGCGATGGTGCCGCCGTCCTCGGAGAATTCCGGCTCCACCAGCACCTCGGCTCCGGCCGCCACGGCGGCCAGCACGGCTTCCTTGACGCTGGAGACGCCGAAGTACACCTGCCACCCGCGACTGCCGGACTCGCCACCTGCGTCGTCTTCATCCTCTTCCGGGACAGGGGCGATGCCGGCCACCTCGGTGCCGTTCACCATCAGCGTGGTGTAGGTGCCGCCGTCGTCCTGCGGGTACTCGGTCACCTCATGCCCGAACAGCTGCTGGAAAAATCCGACGGCGGCCTGCGGCTCGGGCGTGAGCAGTTCGGCCCAAGCGAACGCGCCGGGCTCATTGTGCCGGCCGCTGCCCGGGTGTGTTCCGGCCTGCCAGATGCCCGTGGCACCACCGCCCGGCGGTTCCACGAACACCATGGTTCCGGTGTCCCCGATATCCTCCGGCCCAAACTGGACAGTGCCGCCGGCATGCTGGGCTTCCTCTGCGGCGGCCCGGGCATCGACTGCGGCGAAGTAGACGTTCCAGTGCGCAGGCAGCGCTGCGCCGCCCTGGTGCGGCTGGGGCGCCACACTAGCCACGAGGTCGTCATCGAGGAACGCCTTGGCGTAGCTGCGTCCACCGGGGGTGGGAAAGTCCTCGTAGCGCCATCCGAAGACGGCGGCGTAGAAGGCCTTCGCAGCCGCCACGTCGGGTGTCTGGACGTCCGCCCAGCAGAGCTCTCCGAGGCCGTACCCGTTGCGCTGCACCATGTGTCCGTGCCCCTTTCGTTGGCTGAATTCCTCCCAGCCTAATTCCTCAGGGGCGCGGTTTCGACGGGATTCACGGCCGATGCCAAAGGCCCGCCGGGGCCGCCAAAGACTGGCGAGCCCGGCGGGCCTTAGTAGCTGTGGTGACACCGGACGGATCCCACTGCCCCAGGTTTCTGGCTAAGGCCAGATATCCGGGTCAGGGAGGGAAGCGGGCAGCCCGAATGCGGGAATTGCCCGGGAGGTGCACGACGGCGGCGTGCAGCGTACTGCCTTGCGGCAGGTCAGCGGCAGCAACTAACCGATGCGACGGCTGTCTACCTCGTCGTCGTCTTCATCCAAATCGTCCGCGTACTTATCCACGTAAGCTGAATAGTCCGGCTCGGCCGGTTCATTCGCGAAATGGCTCGTGGCACGACTGCCCGGACCCGTGAGCTCGCGCTGTAGGGCCGAATAATCGGTGTTCGGGGAGTAGTACTTGATGTCCCGAGCCTGCTTAGTAGCTTTTGCCTTTTGACGGCCGCGCCCCATGGCGTGACCCCCTTTTGTACTTGGACCGGAGGTGGTCACCTTTGGCGATGGTGAGGCCCCGGAATGATTGGTCAATTTGTCGTACCCCTAGATTACATGCTTTCGGCGGCATCTGCTTGCCACGGGGACCTTGGGTGGCCGCCGTGGCCCGCATCTCCGCGGCAATTCGAGGCGTGCAGGGATTTTTTGTTCGATAGAGTCTCCTGAACGACTGAATTAAGCGGGCATGGAGATCCGGCTGTTGGCCGCCGGGGCCGCACCGCGGAAACGCAGAGCGCCGGATGCTCACCGCCAAGCGAACGCCAGGAAGGGGTGCCGCCCCATATGAATGACAACGATCCCAACCACGACGGGGAACGCGGGCCGGCCCATGCCGTCGCCGTGCACTCCCAGCAACCTGCGCAGTCCGGGCAACCTGCCCGGCCCGAACCTGCACAGTCCGGGCAACCTGCCCGGCCCGAACCTGCCAATCCCGCAGCAGAACCCACATCAGTACCCACGGCACCAAGGCTCACAAGCCTCGCCGGCTCAATCCAGTCCCGGCTCAGGCAGCCTGGAATGCGGCAAACGCTGCCGAAGATCGGCTTTGTCCTCGCGCTGCTCGTGGTGGGCGGCCTGCTCGTATGGCTTCTGACCTCGCTCCTGGCCACCGCCACGATGCAGTCCGCCAACCGGCCTGCCGCGGCGGCGGATCCCACCGCCGCCGCGCCGCCGGCACCGGCCGCCTCACCAAGGCCCAGCCTGCCCCTGGCCAGCGTCAGTCCGCTGGATTTCCGGGTGGGCGACTGCTTCAAGGACTTCGACCCCGAGGCGGCAAAATCCACGGTGGTTGCCTGCACCACCGACCACTCGGCCCAACTGGTGGCGGTCACGCAGTACGCGGACGGTGACGCATACCCGGGCCGTGAGGCCATGAAGACCAAGGCCAGGGAGACGTGCCAGACGGCGGCCCTGACGGAGAAGTCCAATGCCTACAACCTGAACTACCGCCTCGCCTATCCGAGCACGTCCAGCTGGGCCAAGGGTGACCGCCGCGTGGACTGCTACGTCACCGCATCCGGGAACATCATCAAGGCAAGCCTGCTGCCCTGATGATGTCCTCGCGCGGCTAATCCCGCCTGCTAGTCCCGGCGGCGGACGGTGAGCCCGCTGCCCAGCGGCGCACCGCCGTCGGACCCTGACAGCGCCTCCAGGCCTTCGACGGTGAGTTCGCCGAGGTCAGCGGCCGTGTCCACCAGGACGGTGTCGCCGTCGGAGATTTCGCCGGCGAGGATGGCCTTGGCCAGCCTGTCGCCGATTTCACGCTGGACGAGGCGGCGCAGCGGCCGGGCGCCGTACGCGGAGTCAAAGCCGGACATCGCCAGCCAGGCGCGTGCACCTTCGGTGACCTCGAGCGAGAGCCGCCGTTCGTGCAGGCGCTTGGCCAGCTCGGCCACCTGCAGCTCGACGATCCGGGCCAGCTCCTCGACGGACAGCGGATCGAACAGCACCACCTCGTCCAGCCGGTTGAGGAACTCCGGCTTGAAGCTGGCGTTCACCGTGGCCATCACTGCGTTGCGCTTGGCCTGCGCATCCAAAGTGGGGTCCACGAGGAACTGGCTGCCCAGGTTGGAGGTAAGCACCAGGATCACGTTGCGGAAGTCCACGGTGCGGCCCTGGCCGTCGGTGAGGCGGCCGTCGTCGAGCACCTGCAGCAGGATGTCGAACACCTCGGGGTGGGCCTTCTCCACCTCGTCCAGCAGCACCACGGAGTAGGGCCGGCGGCGGACCGCCTCGGTGAGCTGGCCGCCCTCCTCGTAGCCGACGTAGCCCGGAGGCGCACCGACGAGGCGGGCAACGGAGTGCTTCTCGCTGTATTCGGACATGTCGATCCGGACCATGGCGCGTTCGTCGTCGAACAGGAAGTCCGCGAGCGCCTTGGCGAGCTCGGTTTTGCCGACGCCTGTGGGGCCGAGGAACAGGAAGGAGCCGGTAGGCCGGTTGGGGTCGCTGATGCCAGCCCGGGCACGGCGGACCGCGTCGGACACTGCGGTGACGGCCTTGGACTGGCCGATCAGACGCCGGCCGAGTTCCTCCTCCATGTGCAGCAGTTTCTGGCTTTCCCCCTGGAGCATGCGGCCGGCCGGAATGCCCGTCCAGGCCGCGATGACCTC
Source organism: Arthrobacter sp. NPDC057009 (assembly GCF_042673905.1). Classification (NCBI taxonomy): domain Bacteria; kingdom Bacillati; phylum Actinomycetota; class Actinomycetes; order Micrococcales; family Micrococcaceae; genus Arthrobacter; species Arthrobacter sp. NPDC057009. The sequence goes on along the minus strand of NZ_JBHUSB010000003.1, from coordinate 23,561 downwards.
GGCGATGTCGTTGGCAGTGACCTCCTCGGCCACCATCAGGGCGGCCTTGTCGGCGACGGCGGCCTCGGCCTCCGCGGCATCGTTCAGTTCGCGCTCCAGCGCTGGGATTTCGCCGTAGAGGATGCGGGACGCCGTTTCCAGGTCGCCCTCGCGCTGCGCCTTGTCCGCGGTGGACCGCAGCTCGTCCAGCTTCGCCTTCAGGTCGCCCACCCGGTTCAGGCCGGCCTTCTCCGCCTCCCACCGGGCATTCAGTCCGGCCAGCTGCTCCTTCTTGTCCGCCATGTCCGCGCGGAGGGCAGCAAGGCGCTCCACGGAGGCGGCGTCCGTCTCGCCCTGCAGGGCAAGCTCCTCCATGGTGAGCCGGTCCACCGCACGGCGGAGCTGGTCAATCTCCTCCGGAGCGGAGTCGATCTCCATGCGCAGGCGGGAGGCGGCCTCGTCCACGAGGTCGATGGCCTTGTCCGGCAGCTGGCGGCCGGAGATGTAGCGGTTGGACAGCGTTGCGGCGGCCACCAGCGCGGAGTCGGCGATGGCAACCTTGTGGTGGGCCTCGTACCGTTCCTTGAGGCCGCGGAGGATGCCGATGGTGTCGTCCACGCTGGGCTCCCCGACAAACACCTGCTGGAAGCGGCGCTCCAGGGCGGGATCCTTCTCGATGTTCTCGCGGTATTCGTCGAGGGTGGTGGCGCCGATCAGCCGCAGCTCGCCCCGGGCCAGCATCGGCTTGAGCATGTTGCCGGCGTCCATGGCGCTTTCACCGCTGGCCCCGGCCCCCACCACGGTGTGCAGCTCGTCGATGAACGTGACAATGCGGCCATCGGAGTTCTTGATCTCCTCGAGGACGGCCTTGAGCCGCTCTTCAAACTCGCCGCGGTACTTGGCGCCTGCCACCATGGAGGCCAGGTCCAGGGCGATCAGGGTCTTGCCGCGCAGGCTTTCCGGCACGTCGCCGGCCACCATCCGCTGGGCCAGGCCCTCCACGACGGCGGTCTTGCCCACGCCGGGTTCGCCGATCAGGACCGGATTGTTCTTGGTGCGGCGGCTGAGCACCTGTACCACGCGCCGGATTTCACTGTCACGGCCGATCACCGGATCAAGCTTCCCGGAACGGGCCACGGCGGTGAGGTCGGTGCCGAACTTTTCCAAGGCCTGGAAGGTGTTCTCGGGGTCGGGCGAGTTGACCTTGCGGTCGCCGCGTACGCCCGGAAGCGCCGCAGCCAGGGCCTCGTGGGACACGCCGGCGTCGCGCAGCAGCCTGCCCACGCCGTCGCTGCCGGCCGAGAGACCTAGCAGCAGGTGCTCGGTGGAGACAAAGGAATCACCCAGCTTGTCAGCCTCGTTTTGGGCGTTCTGGATCGCCTGCAGGGACGGCCGGGACAGCTGGGCCTGCTGGACCGAGCTTCCGGAGCTGGCGGGAAGGGCCTTGATGGCGGTGCTGGCCTGCACACTGACGGCGTCCGGATCCGCCCCGGTGGCGCGCAGAAGGGCGACGGCGACACCCTCCCGCTGATCCATCAGCGCCTTGAGCAGGTGGGCCGGTTCCACCTGCGGGTTCCCTGCCGTGGAGGCGTTCATGGCGGCAGCCGAAAGAGCCTCCTGGCTCTTGGTGGTGAATTTGACGTCCAAAGAGAGCTCCTTTCGAGGGCGGTTTAGCTAAGTTGAGTCTACTACGCTCAAGTTTGCTTTTCCGCTCTTCACGGCCAAGTTTTCCCACAGCGAAATGCCATTGGTGTGGGCATGCAAATTTCCGAGAACGGTGGCCCTTGAACTGTATCGCCGTCGCCCGAATCCCCCTAGGATCGACCTGTGGCTGCCGGGGGAAGCCCCGGTGCGGCTGGTCCAGGAGCATCAGCTTGGGGACCCTCAGCCCAGAGCTGCCAGGCCACGATCCCAGCGACCACTACCTCAGAGACAGGACCGGCAATGAAGAAGTTCGTAGTGCTTTACAACGCTCCGCAGTCGGCACAATCCCAGATGGCGGAAAGCACCCCGGAGGCCGCGCAGGAGGGCATGAAGGCGTGGATGGAGTGGGCCACCCGGGCAGGCAGCGGGATTGTTGACATGGGCCTGCCGCTGGGCGCCGGCAAGGAGGTCAGCCAGGCAGGCACCTCGGACACGAATACGAACGTGGGCGGATACGGCATCCTGCAGGCCGAGGACATGGACGGCGCTTTGGCCCTGGTCGAGGGGCACCCGCACCTCATGATGCCCGGCGCGAGCATCCAGGTCTACGAGACGCTCGACCTGCCCGGGATGTAACACGCCCAGGCGCGCCTGGCGGGCCGCCTGCCGGGCGGGCCCCGGCTGCCGGCCGGCCCCTGGCTGCCGGCCGGGCACGCCTGCTCCTAGGAGCCCCGGACTCCTGAGACGCTGGTGATCCAGGCGAGGTTCCGCACCACAGAGGCGTGGTCGTTGTAGTAGCCGGTGAAATTGGCGGGGTTCCGGGCCGGCAGGATGTCCGATGCGGACAGGACGCCCGCCAGCTTGCCGTTAACGATCAGCGGGCCGCCCGAGTCGCCGCTGAGCGTGTGGCCGCTCTCCGACCGGGTCCGGACAGACGGACCGCCATAGTTGTCGAGCCCCTGCCACACCACTGAGACGTCCGCCGCCTTGAGGTAGTAGGACATGGCGCCGGATCCCTCGGACTGATCGCCCCAGCCGTATACCTTTGCGCGCGTTCCGGTGGCAGGAAAGGCGTTGGACAAGCCTACGAAGGCCCCGTAGTACGGCGTGGACAGCTTCAGCAGCAGGACGTCCCCGGCCGGGGCCGGATAGCGGGCAGCAACGGAACGGATGGCACCACCGGATCCGAGATAGCTTGTGCCGAGCCGGACCGACTTCAGGCTCGTGGAGTTGCAGTGCTTCGCTGTGATGACCCAGGTGGCCGCGATCTGGCTGCCGGTGCACCCCACATTGGTGCCGGCGGCGTCGAAGGAAACTTGCGCCACGTAAGGGGCGGCTGAAACGGTGGTGGTGGCGCCACCGGCGATGTCCTTACTGAAGGTGCGGTCATCGATTGGGGCCGGCGCTTCCGGCACTCCAGCCGCCTGGGCCGGACCGCACAGAACGGGGGCCAGCAATGCCGTGCTGGCCGCGGCCTTAACCAGGATTTTCGAGATCTTCAACGGGAGGCTCCTAAACGTCGGTGCGGGTCCGACCGCGAGCCTACCTGTCGATGACAGATTTTGTCATATACATTACCGCATCTGTCAGTAACTCCGCACGACGCTAGGAGTATGTGCCCGGGTCCGGCTTCTAGGCCGGCTTCCAGATTGCGATCCAGTCCAGGTAGAGATGCCCTGCTGTCTGTGGTGCAGGACACCGGGGAAGGCATGACTCGGACTGGAGAATGTAGTGCATGGGTGTATTAGGCGTCAGTGTTGTACTGGCTCCCAGCGACCGGCCGTCAAGGATAAATTCGACCTTGCCCGGAGTCCACTCAATCGTGGCGACGTGCCAATCCGTGAAAGTGGTGTGCGACTGGAACATGTCAGACGCCGCAGGGTCATTCCCCCGGTAATGGGCAGCGCCGTAGAAGGTCTTGGCGAGGTCCCCCTCCGGGAAATTTATCTCTCCGTCCCGGGGCCATACACCGCTATCCGGCCAAAGGAGCCATGCAACCTTATAGCCGCGGAGGGAGTCGGCCTTGAACCGCACCGAAATCCTCCCGTACATCAGGCTGTTGTGCCGCGGTAGCAGGCTTTTGTCACGATTACTGTCATTCGGAATCTTGGGCGCAGGCGCCGCTCCCATGGAGATCCCCTTCTCCGAATGGAGATACCAGTCCAGCATGCCGTTCTTAACGCTCAGCACTTTGGACGGGTAGTAGCCGGACTTCATCCCCTTCTGACCTGCGGTATCCGGCGTTCCGTCTTTATATCCTGCACTCCATTTCGCAGAGTAAGCCGGACCTGGAAAAGCGCCGATCGGCACATTGCCCTTGTTGAACTCCTCCCGAAATACCTGCTTCCAGCCCGGAAGGTCGCCTATTGGCACTTTGTGGATCGATTCGGTGGAAGGCGGCGGCGCCTCCACAGGCCCCGCCGCCGCCGGCTGTTCCGGCGCCGGCCGTTCCGCCGCTGGCTGTTCCGCCGCCTTGAGTTCCGGCGCGGGACGCGGTGCTGCCGACTGCGCTGTTTCCCGGGATTCCGCCGCCGGGGATGATGGTGCGCGGCGTGGTGTTGCTGCCTCGCGCGCCGCAGAGGACGCCCGCACTGATGGACTCACTGTGGGGAGTGCTGCAGATGCTTCGGACGGTTCCGCCGACGAAGGGCGGTCCGATGGCACCCTCTGTGCTTCCATGCCCACCGGTCCGGCCAAAATGCCGCAGGCCGTGAGCGTCGCCGCCGCGGCGAGCACACCGAAGCGCATGCGATGTTTTTGGCGGGGACTGCGCGATGGCTCGGCCATGGGGACAGTGTGGCATAGGAGCTTGGGGGTTTCCTAGGGTTCCTATACCCCTAAAACTGGGCCCGGTTGAAGAATTCCCAAGCTTTTTACAAGTTGCTCAGCCCAACATGTTCCGAGGGGGAGTGCAAGCAAAGTTGCCAATACCGCAGCAGCAGGCGCTTCAATTTTCCCGTACCCAGCCGGGAGGGCTGCGCGGGAGGGGCATAGGCATACGACTCCGATGAGTGGTGAGGCTAGTGACCATCCCAATACAAGTTTCATCTGTCCGTGCACCAAATGCTCTACCGGTACCCCTGGCCTCCATCAGCGTGGTAATTCCCACCCTCAATGAGGCCATGAACCTTCCATGGGTCCTGCGACGCATGCCCTCGTATGTGGACGAGGTTGTGATCGTCGACGGACGTTCCCTGGACAGCACCGTTGAGGTCGCCCGCGCGCTGCGCCTGGACGTCGTGGTGGTCTCCGAACCGCACGCCGGAAAAGGCTTCGCCGTACGGGCCGGACTGTCCGCAGCATCCGGCGACATCATCGTCATGCTGGACGCCGACGGGAGCATGGATCCGCAGGAAATCGGCTGGTTCGTCTCGCCGCTCCAGCATGAGTTCGACTTCGTCAAGGGCTCCAGGTATGTGACGGGCGGCGGTTCCGAGGACATCACGCTGCTCCGCAGCGCAGGTAACCGCGCCCTGACCGGCCTCGCCAACCTGGTCCTGCACAGCAACTATTCCGATCTTTGCTACGGCTATATCGCCATGCGGCGCGAATGCCTGCAGATCCTCGAGCTGGAATCGGAAGGGTTCGAAATCGAAACCGAACTGATCGTCCGCGCCGCAAGGGCGGGCCTGCGGATTGCCGAGGTCCCCAGCAACGAGCTGACCCGGATCTCCGGCAACTCGAATCTTCATACTTTCCGTGACGGATGGCGCGTCCTGCGGACCCTGGCGCGTGAATGCGTGGGCTGGGAAGCACCCACAGCCGGCGCCCGGCCCGAATCACTAAGACGCGTGAAATACAGATATCCCAGCATGTTTTTCCCCCACATTCCGACGGATCCGGCAACCGTCCTTGGCCTGGTAGCGGGTGAATAAGGTGAACCATTCTGAAGGGCTTCCGGCAATTTCGGTTGTGATCTGCTCCTACACGGAAGACCGCTGGGACAGGCTGATGGCCGCCGTCGAATCCGTCCGCGCCCAGACGCTGCCGCCCCAGCAGACCATTGTGGTGGTGGACTACAACGTGGACCTCTACAAGCGGCTCATCTTCAACGTCGACGACGTGGTGATCCTGGAGAACACCGGGCCCAAGGGCCTCTCCGGAGCACGGAACACAGGCGCCGCTGCGGCGACGGCCGGTGTGGTTGCCTTTCTCGATGACGATGCAGTGGCTGCCCCTGACTGGCTGGAGCGGCTGGGGTCCCTGTACGACGACCCCGACGTGCTCGCCGTGGGCGGCCGCGTGGTGCCGGACTGGGAAACCGGCCGGCCGGATTATTTCGGCCAGGAGCTGGACTGGATTGTCGGCTGCACGCACCGCGGCATGCCCAAGGTGGCGGCCGAGGTGCGCAACGTCATCGGTGCCAACATGTCCTTTCGGTCCCAGGTCCTGCAGGTTGTGGGTGGCTTCAACACTGCCCTTGGCCGCCAGAACTCGCTGCCCCTGGGCTGCGAGGAAACGGAGATCTGCATCCGGGCGGTCATTGGTTCGCCGGGCGGCCGCGTGGTGTACGAACCGGCGGCCCTGGTGAACCATTACGTTCCCGCCCAGCGGGGCACGCTGAGCTACATGCTGCGGCGTGGCTGGTCTGAGGGGATATCCAAAGCACTGGTCAGCAAGATCGTCGGCCACAAGCGTGCCCTTGGCCCCGAGCGCCGGTACGTCCGCGGTGTGCTGCCGCGTGCCGTGGCCTCGGGCATAGCAGGCAGGATCCGGGGAACGGACCCCGCGGGTTTCCGCCGCGCCATGGCCACGGTCGCCGTGCTGGCCGTCACTACCTGCGGGTACATCCGGGGACGCCGCCTGCCCCTTGTTCCGGCGGACGCGGAACTCGCGCCGCACGAGCCACACGCCAGCTGGAGGGAAGTCAAATGATCCGGATATACCCGCACTACACACCTGCCTCTACGGCCAGGGCCGCCGAGACCTCGGGAGGCCACCGGGCATGAGCCAGTCAGAGAAAGACATGCTGAGGGACGCGATCCCGTCCACCGGCGCCAGCTTTGATGTCCATGGCCTCGTTGGCATCGATGTGGCCGCCGAAACACCCGGCGAAGCACAGCTGCGGGACATGCTCGCTCCGTTCCTGGGACCCTCCCGTGCGCCGCTCCGGCTCCACGTCAGCGCCGAAGCGGCCGACGTGGCCGAACAGTCGCACGCAGAGGATGCCTACCGTTTCACAGCGGAGTCGCTCTACATTCCGGCGGACCGCGTCCAGGTGCAGGAAACCGGTGACGGCTACTCTGTCCGGGGCCGCGGCGAACTGCTCACGGCCGTCATCCCCCTGCTGGACCGGCTCTGCATCACGCAGAACGCCGCCATGATCCACGCGGCGGTGGTGGATTTCCGTGGCTCGGGAGTCCTCCTTCCCGCGTGGGGCGGCGTAGGCAAGACCAGCACGGTTGCCAAACTTGTGGCCATGCCCGGCGTGCGGTTCATGGCAGATGACTGGGCGTTCCTTGACGCCGACGGCATGCTCCTGGGCTATGCGAAGCCGATGTTCCTCAAGCCGCACCACCGCAGGATCTACCCCGAGGTGTTCAGCGGTGCCCGCAAACCCCTCGCCCCGGGCTGGCTCACGAATACGGTGGCCCACCTCGCGACGGCCGTCCATCCGGTGATCGTCCGCTATCCGAAGACAGCCGCCTTCACGCGCCGCTGGTCCCCCGAACACCGGATGGTCCATCCGGAACTCGTCTTCGGGCAGGCCGGCATCTCGCCGGCGGCGCCCACCCGGCTGGCAATCTTCCTGGAACGCTACGACGGATCCGAAGCCCGGCTGGAGACGCGCAGCCGTGAATGGATGACCTCCCGCATCGTCGGAAACTTCCATTCGGAGCTCCCGGTAGTCTCGCGGCGGCTGATCGAGGCCCTCGGCGCAACCGGCCTGGTTCCGCTGGACGAATTCTTCAGCCAGAAGGCAGCCGTGGTGCGCCGGGCCCTGGAGGGCGTGCCGTGCTCCCTTCTCAGGATCCCCGCCGCGTGGTCCGCCGACCGGACGTCTGACTACGTTGCGGGCCTGATCGGCTCCAAACTGGAGGAGTGACATGGGCGGTGCCCACGTCAGCAACCTCGAGGTGTCCGTTGTGGTTCCCGCGCGCAATGCGGCCCACTGGATCGGCGATTGCCTGGAATCGATCCGCGCCCAAAATCCGCGGGAGATCATCGTGGTGGACGGCTGTTCCACGGACGATACGGTGGAGATCGCGCAGTCCATGGACGCCCGGGTCATCTCTGACGGGGGCCGCGGGCTTCCGGCAGCACGGATGCTCGGCGTCCAGAGCGCACGCTCTGACCTGGTTGCGCTGATCGACGCCGATGTCATTCTTCCCCCTGGTGCCCTGGCCGGGCTTCTGGACGAGTTCAAGGCCTGCGGCTACGACGGCCTGCAGTTCGGCCTGGTGAGCGAGGCAGATGGGCCCGGGTACTGGGGCGCTGCCCTGGCCTGGCACCACATCCACAGCCGGGTCCGCTCGTGGTTCGGCGTCTCCGCCACGCTCATGCGGAAGAACGTGCTGCTGTCCGTGCCATTCGACGACGCCTTCCGCTCCGGCGAGGACATCGAGCTCAGGATCCGGCTTGAAGATGCCGGCTACCGGCTCGGCGTTTCCAGCACCACAGCTGTGCGGCACCGGTTCACGGACTCCTTCGACACCGCGCGTGACCAGTGGCTCCAGGACGGAGCCGGGCTCGCACGCACCATCCGCAAGCACCCCGGCCGCGCCGGCTGGCTGTTGGTGTTGCCGCTGCTGGCCACGATCCGGGGCGTCGGCTTGTCGCTGCTGCAGGCACCCCGTTTCCTCGCCTACTGGGTCTGCTTCCTCGTGTACAACTACAGATCGATGTTCGGGGAACTCCTGCGCCCGCCCGGCACCGGTCTCTCCGTGGGCGGGAACGCGGCCTGGCTGACCGCGGCGCGGGTGGCACCGATGGCCATCGGGTTCCTGTTTTGGGCAGTGGCAGCCCTCATGTTGCCTCCCGAGCAGCTCGGCATGGGTTCCGCCGTTGCGGCTGCGGCGCACCTGACGGTGCAGCTGGGAATGCTGGGAGTAGGGCAGGCCACCCTGACCCTGCTTCCTGAACAGTCCGACGGCGGCCGGCGGCTGATTGCCGGCAGTTTTCTCAGCGTCGGGGTTTCCACACTTGTTCTGGCCGGCGCCATCATTGGCGTGACCTATGTGCTGGGGTCCGGCCTGGGGCTGGCCTGGCATGATCCGCTCATGACGCCGTTGTTCGCCACGACTGCCTTGTTCGCCGCATTCGCGTACCAGCTGGATCATGTGGGCGTGGCACAGGAACGTGCCGACCGCGCTCTCGTCAGGAGCCTTGCCCAGAGCGTGGTGCAGCTGGCAGTACTGGGTTTTGCGCTGGCCACCGGAATCCGGGAAGTAGCCGTGGTGGTCGGAGCAGTTGGCGCCGGCGCCGCAGCCAGCGTGATCCTCGGCCTGCGCCAGCTCAGGCGTGCCGGGGTGGCGCCGGACTGGAAACACGGGCTCAGACCCGGTCCGGCCCTGCGGCTGCTGAAGCCGGGCCTGCCCAACCATGCGCTGATGCTCGCCGACCATGCCCCCGGCTACCTCCTCCCGCTGATCGTCGCCGCCGTCCTCGGCCATGCCGCAACGGCTTCCTGGTACATGGTGTGGATGATGGCCTCCGCAGTGTTCTTTGTACCGCAGTCGGCAGGGCTCTCCCTGCAGACCGCACTGGCCAGCGGCAGGTCCCGGTCGGGGCTTATCTCCACGGCGCTCAAGGCCAGCCTCGGCCTCACGCTGGTAACCGGAGTGCTGCTGCTGGCCGTCGGCCCGTTCCTTCTTCGTGTCCTTGGACCGGAGTACGCCGCGGCGGCGATCCTGCTCCCCATCCTGGTGCCGGCTCTGCTGCTGAGTTGCGTCACCCAGATCTACTTCGGCCTGTGCCGGGCCGAGGGCCGCATCGCCGAAGCTACGGCAGTGGCGGTGTCCGCCGCTGTCCTCATCGTCGCCCCGGCCGCCTTCACCGCCCAACAGTTCGGCCTCACCGGCGTCTCCGTTCTCTGCTCCGCCGCGCAGGCCACTGCTGCCCTGATGGCCGTCTGGCGCCTCAGGATGCTGACCTCCGCCAGGCCCACCGCCCACGTAGTCCAGGTTGCACTGCCCCTTCACCAGCCGACCGGAATCGAGAAGCCATGACACCAGAACCTACGTCCACGGCGTCGGCGCCGCCGTCACATACCCCGCACCGGCACGCCGAGCCCAGGCACGGCGAACACGCCGAGCCCAAGCACAGCGGTGCCAGGCACGGCGGGACAGAACCCCCCGCCGTCGTACACCACGGCCCCACGCCGCGCTGGAAGCTGATCACCCTGGCCGCGATGGCGGCAGCAGCCCTTACCCTTGGGATCTGGAGCCTGCTCGCCGTCGATCCCGCGCGGATCGGCGGGACCGGGCTCGTGGAAGCGGTGCCCCCGGCCTTCTTCATTGCCATCCTCCTGAGCCTGACCGCGTTCGTCGCCACTCTCAACCTGCGCCGGCATACGCCCGCGCTGCTGGCCACCCAGGTACTGGTGCTGGTGGTGATCCTGCATGCCGCCGATCCGATCATCCACGGCCTGCCCCGGCTGCAGGCCAGCTACCGGCATCTTGGCATAGCCGACTACATCTCGCAGTCCGGTCAGCTGGACACCACCATCGACGCCTACTTCAACTGGCCCGGGTTCTTCAACCTGCTGGTCCTGCTGTCCGGCGCCACCGGCGTCAGTGACCTGATGGGCCTCGCCACCTGGGCACCGCTGGCAACGAATCTGCTGCTGCTGGCACCGCTCCTGGCGCTGGCCCGGAGGCTGACGTCGCAGCCGCGGCAGGCGTGGGCGGCCGTCTGGCTCTTCTACCTGACCAGCTGGGTGGGGCAGGACTACCTCGCGCCCCAGGCGTACGGCTTCCTGCTCCTGGTCACCCTGCTGGCATGCCTGCTGAGCGCCTTCAGCGGCTGGGCCTGGCCGACAGGCAGCAACCCGCTGACCCGGTTCCTGGCCCGGACCGCCACCCGTCTTGATCCCACTGTGCCCCACCAGGGCATGTCGAGCCCGCAGCCGCTGGACGCGGTCATCCTGCTCGTGGTCAGCGTAGGACTTCTCGTGGCCACGACGGCGTCCCACCAGCTCACGCCGTTCGCCGCCATCCCGATTCTGGCCCTGTTCCTCCTGAGCGGGCGGCTCCGGATGCCATCGTTACCGATCCTCGCCCTGGTGCTGCCCGTCGGGTGGCTGGTGTTCGTGGCAAGCGATTTCACCGATGGCCACCTGACCCACCTGTTCGGATCCTTCGGCGACATCGAGGCGCATACCCTCGGCGCGCTTTCCGAGCGGGTGGCCGGCAGCCCTCCGCACGTGCTGGTCGTCGCCATCCGAATGGCCGAAGTGGCACTGGTATGGCTCCTCGCCGCCCTGGGGGCATTCCTGGCTCATCGGAGGCGCACCGCCTGGCTTACCGCCGCACTCGGCGCCCTGGCCCCGCTGCTTCTGATCCCGGGCCAGCCATACGGGGGCGAGCTGCTGATGCGCCTCTACCTGTTCAGCCTGCCGTTCGCCGCCTGCCTGGCAGTGCTGACATTCCTGCCGGATCATCGCGGCGCCCCCGGCTGGAAGCGCGCGCTGGCCCTGCTGGCGGTGGGATCCGTCCTGGCGTCCGCCACCGTGGTCAGCCGCTACGGCAACACCAGCATGGAAAAGTTCACGACCGATGAAATCGCACTGGTCAATCAGCTCTACGCGACAGCACCGAACGGCTCAATCCTCATCGAGGCGGTCGGCAACACGCCCTGGCAGTTCCGGAAGTACGCCGATTACGACTACCGTGCCCTGCTGCCGTCCGAGCCCATGCCCGACCCGCAGCCACTGAGTTGCGACGTGCCCGACAAGATCGCCGAGAAGTCCGGCGCCTATCTGATCGTCACCACAAGCCAGAAACTGGCCTCGGACCTTCTCGAAACAACGCCACCGGGGGATCTTGACCGCTTCATCGCCACCTGTGGCAGTTTGCCGCACTGGTCGAAACTGTTTGAGAATGCCGGCGGCGTGGTCTTCCATATCCAAGGAGTAGGCAATGTCAATTGATCGCAGATACATCGCATGGGCTGCGGCGGCCATTGCCGTCGCAGCGGTGCCGCTGTCATATTTCGGTCCGGAGGGACTGCGGATGGTGGTCATCGGCCTCCTGATGCTCGCCGGGCCCGGAACAGCCCTGGTTCTCTGCCTCCGGCTCGGCGCCGGAGACGCAGACGTCGCGGACGGCGCCCGCGCCCACCGCTCGGGCGGGCACGGCACCCTTCCGCTGGCCGTCTCCATCGCCGTGGCAGCAAGCCTGGCCCTCTCCACGATCGTGTCCACAGCCATGGTCTTTGCCCGGGTGTGGTCCCCGCCCGTGGCCGTGCTCGTGCTGTCCCTGATCACGCTCCTCCTTCTGGTCCTTGGCGCCAGGAGGACCCAGGCTTCGACGGCAGGTGCGTCATGATCGTCTTTCTGACCGGTGTTGCCACCGTCGTAGCAGTGGTGACGTGCGATGCCATGCGCATAGCTCGACCGGATGCCCGCGTGCCGAAGGTTGCGGTGTACACCGCAGCGGCCCTCCTTGCCATAGTGTGTGTTTCCATTGCGACCAGGCTCACCCAGCTGCTTTGACGTTGTTTCGCTCCTTCGTCACAGCTGAATCCGGTCTTACGGCACGGCAGACGGTGGCCGGTAGTACGCCTGCCGTGCCGTAGGCAGCACGGCAGGGCTGCGCCGTGCTGCTACGCCGTGCTGTGCCGGCGCGCACTAGACTCTCCCCATGGCCATCTACCTCGATCCGCCGCTGTGGCCTGCCCACGAAACACTGTTTTCGCACCTGATTTCGGACACCTCCCTGGCGGAGCTGCACGCGTTCGCCGCCGCGGCTGGCATCCCGGAGCGGGCCTTCGACGGCGACCACTACGACGTCCCGCAGCGCCGCTATGACGATCTGGTTGCCGCCGGTGCCATTCCGGTGGAGGCCCGCGTCCTGGTCCGGAAACTCATCGCCAGCGGGCTGCGGATTCCGGCGCGCAGCCGCACAAAGTCCCTCAAGACTCCGCTCTTCAACCGCTGGAATACGGTGATGCCGGGCCACGACGCCCTGTTCCTGGACCTGCTGGACCGCTGGAGCGAGAGCCACCGCAAATACCACGGCTGCACGCACCTGCTCGCGGTGCTGGAGGCACTGGACCTGCTCACCGAACCCGCCAGGCCGCCGCGCACAGTGGTGCTGGCGGCCTGGTTCCACGACGCCGTCTACCGGGGAACCGCGGGCCAGGACGAGGAGGAATCCGCCCGGCTCGCCGAAATGCGGCTCAGCCAGACCGGCCTCCCGGACGCGGAGGTCGAGGAAGTGGCCCGGCTGGTCCGGCTCACCTCCGATCACCGGCCGGAAGAAGGGGACGACGACGGCGCCCTCCTCTGCGACGCCGACCTGTCCGTTCTGGGCGGGGAACCGGAGCCCTACGCCCGGTATGTGGCGGCCGTCCGGAAAGATTATGCGCACATCGGCGACGCCGATTTCGCGGCCGGACGGGCCGCCGTCGTCCGCCAGTTGCTGGCACTGGACCCGCTCTTCCACACCGAGCGGGCCCGGCAGCTGTGGCAGGAAGCCGCACGGCGGAATCTGCAGGGCGAACTGGCCTGACGAGCTGGCCGCGTGCAGCGCCGGTCAGCGGTAGGCGGTGATGAACGGCCTGTCGGTGGGGACAATCTGCTTGCCGAGCGGCATCAGGGAAACCGGGATCAGCTTCAGGTTGGCAATGGCAAGCGGGATGCCGATGACGGTGAGCGCCATGGCCACCGCCGTGACCACGTGGCCCACTGCGATCCAGATGCCGGCCACCAGCAGCCAGATCACGTTGCCGAGCAGCGAGAACACCCCGTTCCCGCCCGGCTTGTCCACCACCATCCGTCCAAAAGGCCAGAGGGTGTAGGACGCGATCCGGAAGGAGGCAATCCCCCACGGGATGGTCACGATGAGCAGGCAGCAGACGACGCCCGCGGCGAAGTAACCGAGCGCCAGCCAGAAACCGCCGAAAACCAGCCAGATGATGTTCAGGAGTGTCTTCATCCGTCCATTCTGCCGGTCGGGGAGCCTGACATGACCCGGGATGTGCCCTGATTTAACCCTTAATCCCCAGCCGCTTAGCCTTCAGGCTCTGGCACCTTGACGATGGGGGTGAGGCGCGGGACCGCGGCCGCGGCGACCAGGAGCGCGAGCAGCCCGAGGCCCAGCGGCAGCGAGGCGGCCGTGGCGACGGCTCCCACCGCGAGCGGGCCGCCGGCGTCGCCGAGTTCGCGTCCCAGCTCGGCCGAGCCCATGGTCCGCCCCATCCTTTCCTTGGGCGTGCCGTCCGCCAGGTGCGCAAAGCCCAGCGGCGTGGCCGCGCCGACGCCCGCGCCAATCACCGCAGCCGCGATGAAGATAGTGGCCGGACCCGGTGCCACCGCCACGAGGGCGACCCCGGCGGCGGTGAGGAGCAGACCGGTGCGCATCCCGCCGGCGTCACCGATGCCGTGCCTGTCGCGCATCGCCCCGACGCGCGGCTGGACCAGCAGGGAGGCGACGGCCAGTACACTCACCGCGGCGGTGGCGCCCACCGGGTCCAGGCCGTGCTGCACGGCAAGGGCCGGCAGGAAACCGATGGCCGCCCCCATGGCCGCCATCGATGCGGCCAGCACCAGGGTGGGGACCAGGAACCTGCGCTCGGCCACCTGGCGTGCCAGGTCCAGCACGGTGTACCGCTGGCGCGGAAGCGGCGGCAGGTGCGGCACGGCGAGAAGGACCCACAGGGCGGTGGCCGCGGCAAGCGCTGACAGCACCCCGAACAGCAGCGCGAAGCCGCCGGCGGCGATCAGCCCGGCACCGAGCAGCGGGCCGATCACGTATCCGAGGCTCTTCCAGGATCCGTACCTGCCGAAGAAGGTCCCGGCGTTCTTCCCTGCCGAGAGCCGCGCCACCATCGCCGAGGACGCCGGGGAGAAGGCCGAGGCGGCGGCACCCTGGCCAAGGCGGGCCATGCCCAGCATCAGCGGATTGGCGCCCCACAGGCCGATCAGGGACAGGGCGGCGAAGCCGATGAGTCCTCCAACGATCACCGGCTTGGCCCCGATCCGGTCGCTCAGCGCCCCGAAGACCGGCTTGAGGAACACTTCGGAGATGTCGTAGACCGCCAGCAGGATTCCCAGGTTGAGCAGGGTCAGTCCGATGTTGCCACTCTGCGCGCCCATGCCGGCGGCAATGCTGTGGGCACCGAATGCCGTCACGAATCCGGCGGCATAGAGGGGTGCGGCGGGCGTCTTGGCGCCGTGGACTGTCATCGACGAAGTCACGGGCAGTTTCAGCCCTTGGCTGCCGTCACAAACGCCCTGATCTTGGCCAGATCCTTCACTCCCCTGCTTTGCTCGACGCCGGATGACACGTCCACGCCCCACGCCCCGGCATCGCGCGCGGCCTGGGACACGTTCTCGGAGTCAAGCCCGCCCGCCAGGAGCCACTGCCGTCCTTCCAGGCCTTTCTCGCGTACGGAACCGTAGTCCCAGGCTTCACCGGAACCGGGAACCGCAGCGTCGATCAGCAGCAGTTCCTCTCCCCAGTCGGCAAACGCGTCCGGCGCGTCACCCATGGTGACGGCACGGATGACCTTCATGCCGGCGTCGTGCGCTGTTTTCACATCGTCCGGGGTGCGTTCCCCATGAAGCTGTATCCAGCTCAACCCCGCCGCGCGGGCGATGGCCACCGCGTCGGCAGCCGGTTCCGCACGGAAGACGCCTACCGCGGCGACGCCCTCAGGTACGGACTTTACGAGCTGGGTAACCTGGTGCGGTGAAACCACCCGGGGACTGGCCGTCAGGACAAAGCCGACCGCGTCCGCTCCGGCTTCCACGGCCTCCCGGATTGATTCTGGCGTGCTCAGGCCGCAGACTTTGACGAACATTGACCGGCTCCTTGTTGTTGAAAGCGTCGCCCCTGACCGCAGCGATCCGTCGCCGACTTTACGCGGGGAGGGAGTGTGCGGGCAACGCGCGGATAGGCTGGGCTGATGCAGATCATCCGCTTCGCCGACATCAAACCCCAGCCCTGGCGCAACGGCGGCGGCGTCACCCGCGAACTGGCCAGCCACTCCCCCGAAGAGGGCGAATGGGACTGGCGGGTCAGCATTGCCGACGTCACCAAGGCCGGGGCGTACTCCGCTTTCCCGGGAATGGAACGCCTGCTGACCGTCATCGAAGGCGAACTGCTGTTGCTTTCAGTGGAGGGAACCGAGCACCCGCTGGAAAAGTACCGTCCCTTCCGGTTCCCCGGCGGCGCGGAATCCTTCTCTGCGCTGCCCACCGGGGATATCCGCAACCTCAACGTCATCACCAGGGAGGGCACCTTCAAGGCGTACACCTCCATCGTGGAGCTGTCCAAGAAGCGTGCCCATCCGGTGTTCAAGGGCCAGTTGGGGATCCTGCTGCAGGGGCAGGCCAGCGTCACCCCCGGCGATGCTGATCCGGCGGAAACTCCCACCGCACTCGACCGCTACGACGTGGTGGTGGGTTCGGACACCCAGACGCCGGAGATCCTGGGCCGCGGGTTCCTGGCCGTAGTGTCAATCGATCCGGTGACTAGTTAACGGCTCTAGCCACACCCCGCGCCGGAACCTAGACTCGGGGCCATGAGCAAGTCAAAATTCAGTGACCTCCTGCTGCTGCAGATAGGCAACGAATTCGCGGCCTCCCAGCAGTACATTGCCGTGGCGGTCTGGTTCGCCAACCAGGACCTCCCCCAGCTGGCCAAGTACTTCTACCGGCAGTCGGTGGAGGAACGCAACCACGCCATGATGATGGTCCAGTACATGGTGGACCGCGGCGTTTCCGTCAGCATCCCGGGCGTGCCCGCCGTCCGCAACGACTTCACCTCCGTAACCGACCCGTTGTCCCTCGCGCTGCAGCAGGAAAAGGAAGTCACCCGCAGCATCGAAAGCCTCTTCCGGGCGGCCAGGGCCGAGGACGACGCCCTCGGTGAGCAGTTCATGCTCTGGTTCCTCAAGGAGCAGGTTGAGGAAGTCGCCTCGATGACCACCCTCCTGAACATCGCCGAACGCGCGGACAACACCTTCGACATCGAAAACTTCGTTGCCCGTGAAACCATCGGCGACGGCGGCCGTGACGCCGCGGCGCCGGAGGCAGCCGGAGGCAGGCTCTGACCGGAACCTTTGAACCGCAGCGCACGTTGACGGCGGCACCCTAACCCCGGCGCCCGCCGGCGGTGACTCTTGCCACCAACGGTGGCCACCGCCGTCGGGCGTTGCTATGGTAAAAACCAAGGTCCCCCTTCCGGACCTCCGGACGACGGTTCAGTACCCGGTGCGCGACAAGACTGGCCAAAGGATCTGTCATGTCGTGGTTCATCCTCATTCTTTCCGGCGCCCTTGAGGCGGTGTGGGCGGCAGCGCTGCACCGGGCGTCCCAGTCGACCGGCCGGCGCCGGCTCGCGGCCGGGGCCCTCTTCCTCGTCGCCGTCGTGGCCAGCACCGCGGGTCTTGGCATCGCGATGCAGTCCATTCCCACCGGCACCGCCTACGCGGTGTGGGTCGGCGTGGGCGTGGTGCTGACATCGGCTTACGCCATCGCCGCCAGAGTTGAACGGCCGACGGCGGTGCGGCTGCTGCTGCTCGCGGGAATCGCCGCGTGCGTGGTTGGCCTGAAGGCGGTGGCGTGATGCTCGCAAAGCCCGCCACAGCGTGGATCATCCTGCTCGCCTCGGCAATCCTGGAAGCCGTATGGGCCACGGCGCTGGGCCTCTCAGACGGCCTGACCCGCCCGCTGCCCACGGTAGTTTTCATCGTGACGGCCGCGCTCAGCATGCAGGGCCTGGGCATGGCGGTGAAGCACATCCCGCTCGGCACGGCCTACGCCGTCTGGGTGGGGATCGGAGCGGCACTGACGGTCGGCTGGGCGATGGCCACCGGCGTCGAGCCCTTCAGCCCGCTCAAGGTGCTGTTCATCGCGGGCATTGTGGGATGCGCGGCGGGGCTGAAGATGCTGCCGGCCGGCCGGGACCGGCGCGGGGCTGATTCGGCTCCCTAGACTGGTTCCGCTCCCTAGACTGGGCCCATGGACACGCTCATTCATTCACTTCGGGACATCACCATCCGCCGCATCTCGGTCAGCGAGATGGACAACAACGTGTATCTGCTGACGGCCAGGGAGTCCGGGGCGCAGCTGCTGATCGACGCCGCGGACGACCTGCCGGCCATCCAGGGCCTGCTGGCGGATGCCGCCGGCGACACCTCGGGCGAGCCGAAGCTGGCACTCATCGCCACGACGCACCAGCACTGGGACCATGTCCGCGCGCTGCCGGGCCTCGTTGAAGCCACCGGGGCCAAGACGGCTGCCGGCACCGATGATGCCCCGGAGCTTCCCGTGCCGGTGGACGTGCTGCTGGACCACGGCGACGTCGGCAATTTCGACGGGTTCGACGTCACGGCGGTCCACCTCCGTGGCCACACCCCCGGTTCGGTGGCGCTGGTTTACCAGGACCCCGAGGGCCCGGCGCACATCTTTTCCGGCGACTCCCTGTTCCCGGGCGGGGTCGGCAACACGCAGAAGGACCCGGAGCGGTTCAACCAGCTGATCACGGATGTCACCGAGCGGATCTTCAGCGTCTATCCGGACGACACCGTGGTGCACCCGGGCCACGGCAAGCCCACCACCCTGGGCGCCGAACGCCCGCACCTTGAGGAGTGGCGCGCCCGCGGCTGGTGAATTCCCGTTAAAAACACATCGAGTGCTCCGTAACTGCCGTTATGAGCGTTCATAACGGCGTTTTCGGAGCACTCGATGTCTGTTTTAGCGGCCGCGGCGTTCGTTCGAGGCCGGAGCCGATGCGCGGCGCGGGGCCTTACGGGCCGGACGTCCGTCGCCCGAGCGGCCGCTGCCGCCGTTGCCGCCGCCCGTGGAGGAACCGTACGAGCCGCCGGACGTGCCGCCGGTGGTGGAGGACCAGACAGCCCTTGAGCCCCCGTTGCCCTGGCCGCCCGCGGCGCGCTGGCCGGTGGCCGGACGTCCGCTGCGCTGGCCTCCGCCGGCTGCTGCGGAGCGGCCGGCACCTGACGCGGGACGGCCCGTGCCTGCCGGGCGCCCGGCACCGCGGCCTTCGGCGGTGCGGCCGTCGGAACCGCGTCCGGCCGAGGCACGGCCGCCGGCGGACGGAACGTCGTTGTGGTGCGCATAGGCGGTGGGGCGGCCCCGGCCCCGGGAGTTGCGGCGTGCGGCGCGCTCGGCATCCGCGCGGTCCTGCCGCTCCTCGATCACGCGCTCTGCGGCGTCACGGGCAGCAGCGCGGCCCTCGTAGGCCGCGGCACGGCGCTCGGCGCGGGGCAGGTCCGTGCGCGGAGCCTCGGCGGAAACCCGCCCACGGCCGCCGCGCCCGCCCCGGCCGCCGGCCGTGGGCGATGCCTGGCGGCGTGCACGCTTGCGCTCGGCGTTGGCGCCGGTGGACTTGCCGCCGCCCTGCTGCGGCAGCTTGGCCGCAAGCAGCGCGGCGCGGGTCCGGGGATCCACCTTCTCCGCGATCTCGCCCACCAGCTCAGCCACAACCGGTGAGTTTGCGGTGACCCGCTCGAAGGTGACGTCGACGCCGGCAGCCTTCATCAGCTTCTTGACGTCCGTCTGCTGCTCGGGCAGGGTCAGCGTCACCACGGTGCCGTCGGAGCCGGCACGGGCGGTGCGGCCGGAGCGGTGCAGGTAAGCCTTGTGCTCGGTGGGCGGGTCGACGTGGATGACCAGCTCGACGTCGTCGACGTGCACACCGCGGGCGGCGACGTCGGTGGCCACCAGGACGCGGACGTCACCGGAGGAGAACTCGGCAAGGTTGCGGTCGCGGGCGTTCTGCGACAGGTTGCCGTGCAGGTCGACGGCGGGGATCCCGGCGTCGGTCAGGGTTTTCGCCAGCTTGCGGGCATGGTGCTTGGTGCGCATAAACAGCACGCGGCGGCCTGCGCCGGAAGCCAGTTCAACAATCAGCTGCTTCTTGACGGTCTGGTCGTTGACCACCAGCACGTGGTGCTCCATGGTGGTCACCGCCGCCTGCGGATCGTCCACGGAGTGGGTCAGCGGGTTGGACAGGTAGCGCTGGACGATCTTGTCCACGCCGTTGTCCAGGGTGGCGGAGAACAGCAGGCGCTGGCCCTGGCTCGGGGTCATGTCCATGAGCTTCTTGACCACGGGCAGGAAGCCGAGATCGGCCATGTGGTCTGCCTCGTCCAGGACCGTCACCTCGACGGCCTCGAGCGTCAGGATGCGCTGGCGGATCAGGTCCTCCAGGCGGCCGGGGCAGGCAATGACAATGTCGACGCCGGCGCGCAGCGCCTTTTCCTGGCGCGCCTGCGAGATGCCGCCGTAGATCACCGTGGTGTTCAGGCCCATGGCCTTGGCCAGCGGCTCGATCGTGGCGTTGATCTGGGTGGCCAGTTCACGGGTGGGCGCCAGGACCAGGCCCAGCGGGCGGCCGGGCTTGCGGAAGTAGGCGGCTTCGCGCTCGGCGAGGCGTGCCACGAGGGGGATGGAGAAGGCGATGGTCTTGCCGGAACCGGTGCGGCCACGGCCCAGGACATCGCGGCCGGCGAGGGTGTCGGGCAGCGTCTTGACCTGGATGGGGAACGGGAATTCGATGCCCTGGGCGGCCAGGGTTTCGGAGAGTGCCTTGGGCGTACCGAGGGCAGCAAAAGTAGTCATATTGGTTTATCAGGGTCTTTCAGGCGGTATCCAGCGGATATCGGCCCCCGACGCCGGTTGGCTCAGGGGGTCGCCGAAGAAAAGTCAGGTGGTCAACCGGGCTGCTGCCCGTGTTCAGGCAACGGCCGCCGGGACCAATAGCGTTCATCGACGCAGGATGTGCCTCTCACATGAAAAAAGCCCGCCTCCAAATTACAGAGCAAAGCGGGCATCACTGCACATCAAGTGCCACCAGTCTACCATCCGGGCCTTGCACGCCCGTCCCGGTTTCCGGAGCAGCTTCCGCGCAGCTCATTTGGGCGGCAGCCGGAGGACTCTGCTGCACGTCCAACCCGCCGAAAAGTGCGTGACGCAGCTCACGGACAACAATGGACGACATTTGGGGCTGGCAAACTGGACATATGTCGAAGACTATTGCGGCGTTTCGTGGTCACTGCGAATTTCCTGCTGACGCGGCCGGATTCCCGCCGGGGCTGGGGGAACGCGCTTTTCCGGCCGCTCCACCGCGCCCGTCGGACAGGCATTCCCGCAGCCCCACTTGAGGCGGCACGGCCGGCTGCGCGCACCGGCCGCCTTCCGCCGCTCTTAGTCTTAACACCATCCCAACTGTTAGTTCCGTCACATCTGCTGCGGAACGACGCGGCCGGCACGCCACCTATCCGCATGTGCCGGCACCTGTGACAAGGAAGAAGACTTGATGTCTGAACGCACCACCAGCATTTCCGTTCCACCGTCCACAGAGCATGCCGACCCCGGCCAGAGCAGGGAACCGCACCTCACCCGCGGGCTTGGCAACCGCCACATCCAGCTCCTGGCCATCGGCGGAGCCATCGGCACCGGCCTGTTCATGGGCTCCGGCAAGACCATCTCCCTCGCCGGCCCGTCCGTCATCTTCGTGTACATGATCATCGGCTTCATGCTGTTCTTCGTCATGCGCGCCATGGGCGAGATCCTGCTCTCCAACCTGAACTACAAGTCGTTCAGCGACTTCGCCGGCGACATCCTTGGCCCGTGGGCAGGCTTCTTCACCGGCTGGTCCTACTGGTTCTTCTGGGTGGTGACGGGCGTGGCCGACATCGTAGCCATCGCCGGCTACGTGGACAAGCTGGCACCGGGCACTCCCCTCTGGATTCCCGCCCTGATCACGCCCGTGGTCCTGATCCTGCTGAACCTGCCCACCGTCAAGGCCTTCGGTGAGGCTGAATTCTGGTTCGCCATCATCAAGGTGGTGGCCATCATCGCCCTGATCGTCACCGGCATCGTCATGATCGCCACCAACTTCACCTCGCCGAGCGGCGCAGTGGCCAACCTGGCCAACATGTGGAACGACGGCGGCATGTTCCCGCACGGCCTGTTCGGCTTCATCCTCGGCTTCCAGATCGCCATCTTCGCCTTCGCCGGCATCGAACTCGTGGGCACGGCGGCCGCCGAAACCAAGGATCCGGAAAAGAACCTCCCCCGGGCCATCAACTCCATCCCGGTCCGCGTCCTGCTCTTCTACGTGGGCGCCCTGGTGGTCATCATGGCCGTCAACCCGTGGCGCAGCATCGATCCCGCGAGCAGCCCGTTCATCGGCATGTTCACCCTCGCCGGCCTGGGCATCGCCGCCGTCGTGATCAACCTTGTGGTCCTCACCTCGGCCGCCTCCAGCGCCAACTCCGGCATCTACTCCACCTCCCGCATGGTCTACGGGCTCGCGCAGGACGGCAACGCACCGAAGGCCTTCGGCAAGCTGAGCGTCCGCAAGGTTCCGCAGAACGCGCTCCTGTTCTCCTGCATCTTCCTGCTGGCCGGCCTGGTCCTGCTGTATGCGGGTGATTCCGTGATCGGCGCATTCACCATCGTCACGTCCGTGGCTTCGGTGCTGACCATGTTCGTCTGGTCGATGATCCTCATCAGCTACATCGTGTTCCGCCGCCGCCGGCCGGAGCTGCACGAGGCGTCCGCCTTCAAGATGCCGGGCTCGGCCTTCATGCCGTACGTGGTCCTGGGCTTTTTCGTGTTCATGCTTGTGGCCCTGGCCCAGGCCGAGGACACGCGCCTCGCACTGGTGGTTGCCCCGCTGTGGTTCCTGCTCCTGGGTGCCGCCTGGTACTTCAACCGCCAGACGCCGCTGCAGCAGGCCCGGATCGAGGAATGGAAGGCCGCGAACAGCACCAGCCCGGCTGCTGCCGTCAGCTCCGCCAACTCCTAGTTCGGCCAACTCCTAGTTCCGCACGACAAAAGCCGCGCGAACCAGAAACCGCGCTGCGGCCACCCCGGTGGCCGCAGCGCGGTTTTTCTGTGCCTGATGCTTTTTCTGTGCCTGATGCCTTTTCTGTGGCGTCGCACGCCCTAGTTGCCCCCTGTATTCTGTGGCAGGGTATTCCCCATGGACCACGAGGGGCACGACGGCGCCGCACGCCATTGGGACGAAATGTACCGGAGCCGCCCGCGGGTGTGGAGCGGCCGGCCCAACCCGCAACTGGTGGCCGAAGCAAGCGGGCTGCAGCCCGGCACTGCCCTGGACCTGGGCTGCGGCGAGGGCGCCGATGCCCTCTGGCTCGCGGAGCAGGGCTGGACGGTGACCGCGGTGGATGTCTCCGCCGTCGCGCTGGAACGGGCCGAGCAGCATGCCGCCGGCTCGGCGGTCCGGGACCGCATCACCTGGCTGCAGCGCGACCTTGACGCGTGGGCGCCTGAGGAGCAGTTCGACCTCGTGTCCGCCCAGTTTCTGCACTCCACTGACGCGCCATGGCAAAGGCCGCACCGGGTGGCCGCTGCCGCGGTGCGGCCTGGCGGGACGCTGCTGATCGTCGGCCACCATCCCGAGGGGCTGCCGCCGTGGCGGAGCATGTCTGGCCAGGGCAGCCACTCGCACGGAACCGGCCACGCTGACGGAGGCGCCAACGCCGGCGGCGGTGCACACAGTGGCCCGGAGATGCTCTTCACGGCGGAGCAGGCAGCAGCCGAACTCGGCATCGCGCCGCCCGAATGGCGGATAGAGGTGGCGGCCAGCCGGGAACGGGAGGCCACGGGCCCGGACGGGCAGACGGCCGTACTCGCAGATGCCGTCCTGCGCGCCACCCGCCTGCAGCCCCCACCCGCCTAGATGTATTGACCACGGACGTTAGTGACGCTCGGCGTGGTTCGGTGACATGAAGAAGACCTCCGGGTGGAGTGGGGCTTGTCTAGAGTCCAATTCCAC